>NZ_JAUBVJ010000066.1:44066-45628 GCF_036702785.1 Microcoleus sp. AR_TQ3_B6
AATCAAGCAATTGCGTCCCGGACCACCGGATTTATCTGCCGTCGTAATTCTAAAATCTAAAATCTAAAATCTAAAATCTAAAATCGATAAATTACCGTAATTGTATGAGAGGATAAACTGGGAATTATGGACAACAGCAATTGGGTCTGGGGCCACCGGATTTATCGGCCGTCGTAATTCTAAAATCTAAAATCTAAAATCTAAAATCTAAAATCGATCGTGGGCACGCAAGCATGAAATTACAAAACTTTCTCAACTCAAAAATGAGGTATGATGCCAAAGCAATAGCTGCTGACGACGAACTCAGCCACCAAATTCAAAGCCGCCTCATTGACCTGGGTTTACTAAAGCCTCCCGTAGACGGAAAATTTGGCCCTCTCTCTACTGCTGCTTTGCACCGATTTCAAACTCTGATGAAGTGCGGCGAAGCTGGTTTTTTGGGAGCAGTGACAGCCACAAAGCTGATCGAAACTAAACCAGGGGACATTCCCACACCTCCCCTGATACTGAAAACGCTCAGAGACACCATTTTTAAATCAAAACCGCTGGCATCTTCTGCGCTTCTGGACTCGGAAAAACAATTAATACCAGGGGGAAAAGAGTTTGAGATCCTGGCTTTTACTCCGACTCGCAATCACATCAGAGTTGCTCTGCGTAACGAGTCTTTCAAAGGTTCAGGGATTTGGTATGTTTTCGGATCGCACGCTCAAATTAGTCAAGACGACCTTGTGTTTTATCCCAAACCGAATCCCCCAACTGTCAGGCTTGGCATTCCTTATCGATCGCAACTGGATAACTTGTACAATCCTACAGGTTCTGCCAATGTAACTTCAATAGCGATGTGTCTGGAGTTTTTGAGGGTGCCGCGGCGCCAAAAAACCGGGCAATATGAAGACGAACTCTACGAATATGCGATCGCCAAAGGTTACAGTCGCTCGGACCCCTACGATTTAGCGAAGATTGTTAGAGACTACGGCGCTCAAGATTTCTTTACCGAAAATGCAACTATTGATGATGTTCAAGATTGGCTAGCCAGCGGAAATCCCGCTGTTATCTACGGATATTTCACGTCTTTCGGTCACATTCTAGTTGTCGCAGGCTACGACAGCGAGGGATTCTTCGTTCACGATCCCTATGGCGAGTGGTTCCCAAGCGGCTACGACACAAGTCTCAGCGGTGCTTACTTGCACTATTCCTATCGCTTAATCCGCCGCGTGTGTATGGCTGACGGGAATTTTTGGGTTCATTTTATCTCTAAGTAATTGGGAATTGGGAATTGGGAATTGGGAATTGGGAATTGGGAATTGGGAATTGGAAATTAGCCTTGTTACTACTGACTAATGATACTAAATCCGGGTTCATTAACTTCTTTATCACTAAGCGGTTGAAACCGCTAGCAACGCGATCGCACAAACGAAGTCCCTCTCTAAGAAACTAAGAGATAAAGGGAGTATTTAACCCGGATTTGATATAACAACAGTCAACAGCCAACAGTCAACAGTCAACAGTCAACAGTCAACAGTCAACAGCCAACAGTCAACAGTCAACAGTCAACAGTCAAC
>NZ_JAUBVJ010000067.1:0-45387 GCF_036702785.1 Microcoleus sp. AR_TQ3_B6
CAAAGAAGAAAGCTAACAGGTTACGGCATAAAACCGCAAGGCAAAGTACAATGGGACTTTACTTATTTGTGGTTGTATGGTGCAGTAGAGCCACTAACAGGAGCCAGTTTTTTTTATGAGTTTACTCATTTAGATTAGCCTGTGCTTTGAGAAATTTTTAGAGCTGTTTGCTAGTGAGTACCCGGAAGATTTACATCTAATTCAAGTAGATAATGGGGGGTTTCATAACTCTTTAAATCTCAGTATACCAGAAAACGTTATTTTACTATTTCAACCCGCCTACAGTCCGGAAGTAAACCCAATAGAAAGACTGTGGGGATATGTAAAAGAACAATTGAAATGGTTGAAATTCGAGCGAATAGAAGAGTTGAGACCAGCGGTGCAAAAAGAGTTAAAAAATTTGACTAAAGAAGTCATTGCTTCTTTGACGGGATGGGAATTTATTTTGGCCGCTATATCTGTAGCAGAACTTTAGGAAATTGGTATAACATCTGATATAGCTGGCGCTAACTTGGGGTTTTTGACCAGGTTTTTCACCGCTAAATTCTCAAGTACAATCGTTTGGTTTTCACGAACTAATTGAGTCGTTAGCTTATGTAAATGGTCTTTTCTGCTATCGGTTATTTGAGCGTGAACCTTAGCTACCTTAATTCTTGCTTTTTCTCGATTTTTTGACCCTTTCTGTTTTAGAGAAATACTTTTTTAGACTTTACGCAATCTTCGGTAATGTTTCTTAAAGTGTTTAGAATTAGCGACTTTATCCCATCGCTAGTAATTATAAAGCTATTAATTCCTAAATCAATTCCTATCACTTGGTCGCTAACAGGTAAGGGTTTAATAGTGGGGTCATCAAATCTAATTGAGAGCTGCCAACGTCATGATAGATGTAATTTAACCGTTACCGTAATAGGTTCACAATATGAGGGTATTTGTCTTGACCATCGAATAGGTAAATGGTCTAAACATTTAGCTAAATAAATTTGTCCGTTTTTAACTTTAAAGGCAGACTTAGTAAATTCTACACTTCCTCCTTGATGTTTTTTCTTAAAGTTAGGATACCGAGCACGACCAGCAAATAAATTAGTAAAAGCAGTTGGTAAATGTCTCAAACCTTGCTGTAAAGGAACACAACTAACTTCATTTAAAAAATCTAACTCTTCTTGTTTTTTCCAAGACGTTAACATTGAGGAAGTTTGACTGTATCCTATTCTTTCTTGCCTTTGGTACCATGCTTGAGTTCTTTCGTGGAGAGCTTTATTGTAAACTAATCTTACACAGCCGGCAGTACGCCGCAATAGCGACTCTTGTTCTGGGGTTGGGTAAAATCGGTAACTGTAAGCTTTTTCCATACCTCACATTTTAGCATATCTAGCCTTTCGAGCTCTCATATGAGGTACTATAGGGCATAGGGCATAGGGCATAGGGCATACCTCACTTTGTTGAGAACCGCTGTATTTTGTGAAAGGTTAAAATTAAATAGTAAAGCCGTCCGCCGAAGAAGGGGTTTCAAACCCAAAATTTTCGATGAGAGAATTCCACCCGCCTGCAACCCGACAACCTTTAGAGATTGCCAGCGGGCGGGTGGATGACGAGGCGAATAAATTCCTTGCTTTCTGTGGATATGTTCGTTATCATAGCTTCCACATATGTGATACAGAAAGGTATCGTGTTGAAAGCAGTCAAAGTCAGAATCTATCCCAACATTGAACAACAAAGTCATTTAGTGCCAGCCTTTGGCTGCGCTCGTTGGGTGTGGAATCAGTCTCTAGCTACCATGTCACAGACTTACAAAGAGACTGGCAAGGGGCTTTCTGCTTTCACCATGAAAAAACTAGATTCCGGTATGGAAGGTTGAGCATGAGTGGTTGAAAGAATGCTATTCACAATGCCTCCAGTCTTCTGTTCTCAACTTATCACAAGCTTTTATCAACTTCTTTGATGGTCGGACTCAATACCCAACCTTCAAAAAGCGTCAAGGCAAGCAGTCTATTCAGTACCCTCAGAACGTCAAAATCTTGAGCGCTTCTGAAATTAAATTTCCGGCACATCTTGGGGCGATGAAAGTAAAAATTCATCGCGACACTATCGGAAAGTTGAGGACTGTCACTTTATCTAAAATGCCTGACGGTCGCTACTATGCTTAACTATTGATTGATGATGGTATCGAACAGCCAGAGTCATGTAATGAGGGCAAAGCCATCGGGATTGACTTAGGTTTGACTGATTTTGCAGTCACATCTGACGGCTCAAAACATCAAAATCCCAGACATCTCAAAAAACACTCTGGCAACCTCAAGCGTAAACAACGTAAGCTATGCCGTAAAAGGGACAAGACTACAAGTAAGCGTCGCTTTCGCTAAACTAGCTGTTGCCAAGGTGCATTCAAGAATCAGAAGAGTACGCGAAGATTTTCTACATAAACTGTCCCGTAAGACGGTCAAGGAAAACCAAGTTATTGTTGTGGAAAATCGGGCAGTAAAGAATATGGTGAAAAATCAAAACCTAGCTACATCAATCAGTGATGCTGGATGGGGGATGTTCTGTACTATGCTCAAATACAAAGCAGAATCAGAAGGGAAAATCTATCTAGAAGTAGGTCGATTTTTCCCATCGACACATTTACATCTGGGCTCAAATACCTTACTGCCAATCGCAAAGATGAATCTATCGGTTCGTGAGTTTGATTGTACGCACTGCGGGCAACGACACATCGCGATGTGAATGCTGGCATCAACATCAGAAATGAAGGATTACGGATTTTGGCGTTGGGCACCAGCGTTACTGCCCTTGGAGGCGATGTAAGACCAAAGCGGTATGGGTGCAAATCTACTACAGTAGAGGCTGTCGCGGTTGAATTGGGAAGCCCATATCAATGGTGACAGCTTGTGATTGATGTTGGGTAGTTCGCGCTAACCGGAACTGGCCGCTGGCCTTCTCGGTTTTCTGGGGCGATCGATGCTCCTCGATCGCCGTTCTTGTGTTAACATAAGTTAACATGAGAGTCAGCTTAATCTGTTAAGTGTTAAATGCCGTGTTCAGCTAGATCTTAAAAGATAAAGCTCAATACAGTTTGACATACCAACCTCGTGTAATGTTTTCATCAAAAGTAAGGTCGGCTCGGCCTACATTGATGTCTGTGGACTAGAACCCGCCGACGGGCTAGAGTAAAGCAAGGAGTAGAGACGCCTGCTGCGTCTCCTTTATGGATGCTTTGTATCTGGGCTGCGGCAACAGCAGCGCATCTCAAGCTATTATTAGCTGGGGTCGCCAGACGGAAACTGCAAATCCAACCCAAACTAACATCCAAAAAGAAAACCTTTCTTACTTAATAAGGTCAACGACCCAGGTCTAAAGACACGCTAGCTTCTAGCCTTTGACTTAAACCACAGTTGACCAGCCGTATACTTTAGAGGTCTACGTTTTTTGAGTTATGACACCAAGCGGAGGCGTGAGCTAATCTCTTGCTCTGTCGTTAACGGTTAAACATCTTTATTTGGGTTAAGGATGTGCCGTTAGCCCAAAAAGCTCACTAAACAAAGGCGCGTGCTAACATTACCTAGAAATAGGTCGGGGACAACCATATTCTCCTACACTTTCATACCAACAAGCTTTATGACAACAACACCCTCGGTCAACATCCAAGAAAAAATTGAAGAAGAACTAGAAAGCGCTCGTGCCGTCTGCGACCTCAAAGGCGCCACTTCCGGGGAATGCGCGGCGGCGTGGGACGCAGTTGAAGAACTGCAAGCAGAAGCTTCCCACCAAAAGCAAGTCAAACCTAAGAATTCTTTTGAACAATATTGCGACGACAATCCTGACGCTGCTGAGTGCCGCATCTACGACGAATAAACGAGCCATTTAGCTCTATGCCGAACCTCCCGCGCCGAAATCTAACTTTTGGCGCGGGAGAATTTTATTTTATGGGTTGAGCCTTTAGGTAAGGGCGAGATTTGCCCTCTATCCCAATACGGTTCAAATCAGCCAGCTTCCCCCTCGCCCCCCTTGGGAGACAAGAATTTGCTCTCTTCTCGCCCTTGGCTCGGGGGCTGCTGCCTCGGGAGTTCCGAGGAATAAACAGTTTTAACCCAAGGGTATTGCCGTCTATCGTTTCTCAAGTACCTTTCAAAGCGCGCCAAGTACCTTAGAAAAGGTAGCAGTAACAAAACCTTAAGACCGTGTTCAGGTTACTGATTTTTTAGCATTTTTGTAGTAGAATTTGTCACAAATAAGTGAGTATATTTTCCCAAAGATGTTCAGTCTTTTATTGGCAGCCACCGGGCCTTGGTTTCAACCGCTAGTCTGGATGGATTACCGGTTGTCTGTGTTATTAACAATTTCGATCCCGCTGGTAGTGCTGATTTGGGCTGTTGTTGCAAAAGCTGAGGCGATCGTCCGTTTGTCGATTATTTATTGGCGAGTGGCGAGTTTGCTGGCAATTACACTTTACCTGATGATGGCTGCGCTGCCAGTGAGCTTTGTGTCGTCGGTGATTGGGAGGGCTTTAATTCCTGCTTGTCTGTGGTTTTGGGAGGATTTAAACGAAGAAATTGCCGATCGACCGCAGTCGCCCCTGAAACTGGCTTTTACAGCTTGGCGGTGGGCGATTACTGTTTACAGCGGTTTGGGCGCTCTAGCTCAACTTCCCTTCTTAAGCTGTGCCTTTAAATCTCAAATTCAGGTAATTGACGAACCTTTTTGCCGCGTTTGGTTAGACCCGCCTTGGCTGTACAAACAAATGTTTCACCCTACGGCAAACCCTCAATTTTTGGGATTGTTAGGTCTGATAGGTTTAGCAATCTATGTAATTTACTTGTCATACTTTGTGCTAATTAGACTGGGAAAACAGGGGAGGTCAGCTACCGGAAATTAAGTGGATCTTAAGTAAGTATTTGCCTCCTAAAGACCCGCAAAAGTATTAAACAAAAAAGTCAAAAATTCCAAATCAAAAAAGCCGGGGCGCATCTACAAAAGAATCAAAGTAACAGCAGGGTGGCTGAGGTCACCCCGCTCAAAAACGGCTACAAGCCCCCGACTCCTGTCGTGGAGATATAAAAATTTTAGATTTTTGTTCAAGCTTCCAGATTCATCTGTGGAGTACATCTAAAATCTAAAATCTAAAATCTAAAATCGACTGACAGTAATGTTATTGGGAAAGACTGTGATGGATAGCAAACAAGCCTACTTACAGTGCTTAGAAAAGCTAATTTGGGCCCTCGATCGCCTGGAAGCAAAAGTCGAACCAAGTGAACTCGCTCGGATTGCCGAACTGATTGTTCAGCCGATGATGGGGCCCTGGCGGTTTTTTCACACTCCCGAACATATTTTTGATGTGGGGGGAAATGAAGACGCGATCGAGGTTTTGGCAGCTTTATTTCACGATACCGTCTACGTGCAAGTCGATCGCAGCATTAACTTTAACGTCAGCTACTACATCACTCCTGTTGCAAAAGAGGTTAACAAACAGCTACAAATTCGGGATAAATCTGAACTGTCTGCGGATGCTACCTTCGAGATGGTAATGCTGGTATTCAATTTTGAACCGGGCGAAGTCCTCAATCCCTTCTCCGGACAAAACGAATTTCTCAGCGCTTTGGTAGCAGCAAAAGCTCTAGAACCATTTCTCAAACGCGAGCAATTGCTTCAAATTGCAGGCTGCATAGAAGCAACAATTCCGTTTCGCACCGCCGAGTCAGGAGTAACGGTAAGCCAGCGCCTTTATGACCGCTTGCAAGCAATAAATAGCCTGTTTAACCTCAGTTTGACTGACGAGCAAATGCGGGAAACGGTGAAAAAATCTGTGCGAATTTCTAACCGGGATGTGAGGAGTTTTGCTCACCCGAGTTCAGCCCATTTTTTGGCAAATACCTGGAATTTACTGCCGGAAACCAATCATAATCTCATCTGCTGCGGTTTTTACACGATTCGCGACTACCGAGTTGCTTTGCTGAAGATGGAAGGTTTTCTGAATTATCTCAAGCCAGAGATGATTTTCCGGCAGTTTGAGGGATATCCAGACGATCGCACGTATCAGCGCTGGGAAACTACGGCTAAGTCCAATCTCGAAATTGCGAAGCTTTATTTGGGGTGCAAACTGCCTGCTCTAGCCCTGCTAGAAGCTCTTTCTTCGGATTTGGGGATTGAGGTTTCTCTGGCGATGATGATGGGAGGAATTCCGGATAAAACTGCTAACTGCGTGCGCCTAGAAAGCTTTTTTCCAGAAATAGAAAAACCTTACCAACCAAAAATTAGTTTAGAAGCGGAAGTATTGAATTTATTAGAAAATGGGCGGGCTAAAAGCACTTCTAATACCGATTTGGAGATTTCGCCACTGACAACGTTTGTGGTAAAAATTGTGGGTTTTGACGAAATGCGCTATCAGTGCGATCGAGCTAAGGAATTTTTTAGACAAAATCTAAACGCCGACGACTTTATTTCCGGCTTTAATCCAATAGTTACAGAAATTGTCATTGATTCAATTCTCAAGTTGTTTGACAGCCGCAAATCTACTATCTGTCGATACTACGATATCACTTCTAAGTTAAAGTCCCAACCCCAGACCAATTTTCCCGATCGCCCTTTTCGCTCAAATGCTTGACTCGCTTTAAATACAGTATTGTTGCCTCCTATTAGAGAAAAGACCGTTACTCAGCTTAGACAAGAGTGAATCGATCCATTACACCGCGGCAAGATTGATTAACTCGCTTTCTCTACGTCAATCCGCCTATCCATCCCGTCACCCTGGGGGGGTGACAACCAGCCCCAAACCCAGAGGTGGTGAGGATTGAGCCAATGTGTGCTAAAAAAAGATAGGCAGCATAATTGTTACACGCTTGCCTATCCAAAAAATAATGATACCAACATTTTACCAGACTCATTTAAAAAAACAACTGACATCAGCTCAGTTTCTTGTAATGACAACTTTGCCCATTGTGATGCAATCAGAAAAACAAGTGAGATTAGAACGACTGGCACGGGTATTTCCTTACCCAATTACAACGGAAAGTCGGCGTAGAAAACTACAAAGATTTCTGGATTTACAAAACTTAACTATCTCATTAATTTGGTTCCCCTTAATTACTTATTGGTTGACCACTTATTGCCGCATTGGTACTCGTTTATCAATTGCAATCGACCGCAGTCAATGGGGGTGCATTAATCTCTTTATGGTTAGCCCGATCAGTCCGCGAAGAGCAATTCCATTATACTGGGGTCTGTTGCCAAAATTAGGAAATAGTAACTTTGAGTCACAAATTACCAATTTAGAGCAAGTTTTACCATTATTTTCAGAATATAAAGTCATCGTTTTAGGAGACCGTGAATTTTGTGATGTTGATTTGGGAAACTGGATTAAGGAAAAGGGTGTGTCTTTTTGCTTAAGACTGAAAAAGAATCTTTGTATCGAAACAGAACATTTAGTTGGGCAACGGTTGGATGAATTAGGAATAGTACCCGGAACTTCTTTGTATGTTCAAGGGAAAAAAGTGAGAAAAACTCTACCTACTACCGGATTTGAGCTTGCTTGTAAGTGGAAAAGGAACTATGGGAAATATCAAGTTAAAGAAGCCTGGTTTATTCTCACGGACTTAGGCTCATTGCGAGAAGCGCTCAATACTTATAAGCAGCGGATGGGCATTGAAGAAATGTTCCGAGACTGTAAAACAGTCGGCTACAATCTTGAAGGAACAAGCCTCAAAGGGAACCGACTTATTAACATGATTTTGCTCATGACACTTGCGTACAGTTCCGCAATATTTCAAGGTAATGAACTGAAGAAAAAGCAGGTACAAGAATATGTATCTCGTCGCACAGAACCAAATAAAAAATATCGCAGACGGAGTACATTTGGTGTTGGATTAGATGGAGAAAAGTGGCTTAATTATCTAGAACAATATTCTTTAGAGGTGGAACAGTTAATGAAGTTAACTCCTTCTAAACGCCGCTTTTATCAACAAGGTATGCGGGCTGCAACCCTTATACAGTCTATCTCGTAGACCTCTTTGTCACCCCCCCAGCACGTCACCAACAGCCCTACAGGTATCGTGTGGGGCTTCCGGCAAAGATGCTAAAACTTGATACAGCAGATTTCAACTGAGTGAAGTAGATTCACCCCACGCGCCCTCTCGGGCACCCTCCCCGAAGTTCGGGGAGGGTGCCAGGGGGGTGTACTGCATTTAGATGCAAAGCGCTGTAAACACAGGTTTTAGCTGCCTTAAATTCGTGACGGCGATCGTGTTCTAAACGCAGTTTAAAATCCGGCTGATTTTCTAACTTCAATTCCCTGACTAACTCTGTTTCGGCAGCCACTCAGTTTTGTAAAAAGCGTTTTTTAGGAGCGTAAAAGCAAAAGTGAAATGCTCCCTCTGTTTCGGGGTCGAGAACTTCATCAATCGAAATCGGCTGCTGTTTGCCTTTGACAATTACTCTGTCTACAAAACGGATTTGATAGCGAGATGTCACTCATCTGCGCTATCCCAGATAAATTTCACTATAAAATGCGACTGTTAAAGCACTCCCCCCCACAGCTACAACTGGGGAATAGCAAGTTAAAACAACTTACCAACCACTAATCCCCACTCAAACCATGCAAACCACAAACGCCCTTCGCCTGTTCATTACCTTCGGGCCGTTATTTTCTCCTACTGAAACGCAACGGTGCGGTTTCCCAAAATGAGGATGTCCGCGACATCCAGCGACTGTTAAATGCCAACGGAGCTTCCCTAAATACTGATGGAGCCTTCGGCGCGAAAACCCAACAAGCAGTCATCAACTTTCAAAAGCAACCACAAATCGTTGCTGATGGCATTGTCGGTTCTAAAACTTGGAATAAATTCGGCGTTCGTACAATTATATGTTAAAGTGTGTGCAATCATATTTAAAAAAAAGTAGGCAGATCGAGTGCGCGCCCTATTTCTCCGTCGAAATTTCCACCCCAGACCATCCATCCGGCGCTCCGTACATTCGATACTTGCGAGAGCGTTTGAAATACAGCATTGCTACCCGATCGTCAGGATTGATTTGTAAAATATTCTGAAATACTTTTTGGGCTGCCACAAATTTTTGCTGGTAGTAAAAATTGAGAGCTTCTTGAAAAACCTCCGCAGTTTGTTGCTTGAGTACAATGCTCTGCTCTGTTTCTGTATCGTAAACTTCAAACACCGACACAGCATTTCTCTTTCCTTTCACGGTTACTCGATCGACAAATCTATAATTATATTTTTTTGGATCGTCGAGGCGCTCAATAATTGCACCGCTAACTATAATTCCCGCCCCGTAAACCTTAGTCAATCCTTCCAAACGAGACGCAAGATTCACAGCATCAGCAATCACCGTACTTTCCATCCGTTCTCGCTCACCAATGGTACCCAACATCAAATTGCCCGCGTGCAAACCAATACCGATCGCGATCGGAAACAAACCATTTTTTTGTCGCTGCTGGTTGTAGATCTTCACTTCTTTTTGCATATCAATTGCTGCTCGCACGCCATCAGATGAAGATCTAGGAAACAGTGCCATGACTGCATCCCCAATATATTTATCAATAAACCCGTTATTTCTTCTGATTGCTGGGCTTATTTTCCCCAAGTAAGTATTAATAAATGCGAAATTTTCAGGCGGGGTCATATTTTCTGAAAGCGCCGTAAACGAGCGAATATCAGCAAACAGCACTGTCATATCTCTTTCCTGATTTTCGCCTAATTTAACTTCAATAATACTCGGCTTTTCCAGCAATGTTAGAAAATCGTGCGGCACAAACCTGGCGTAGGCTGCACTCAGTTTTGCCAGGCGAATTTGCGTGTTAATTCTCGCTAACAATTCCTTTTTTATAAAAGGTTTAGTTACGTAATCATTTGCTTCTAAGTTAAAAGCTTCTACCAAGTCGGTAGTTTGATTTTTTGCCGTCAGCATCAGAATCGGCATTTCTAAAGGCGAGTATTTTTTGCGGACTTCTAGACAGACTTCATAACCAGTCATCTGCGGCATCATTACGTCGAGTAAAATTAAGTCTGGCTTAAATCCTGATTCGATCAGATTTAAAGCTTCTAAGCCGTTGCTCGCTTGAGTGATCTCGTATTTTTCTATAGAAAGACTGTTGATGATGACATGAATATTAATCGGCTCATCATCAACTACCAAAATTTTTAATCTTTCACTTTCTCGACACTCGCTCTTGGCTAATACCTGAGAATGTGTTATAGATGGTTCGGGGGGGAATTCAGGAGTGATTAAAATGCGCTCTCCCTCGGTTAAACGCGGCTGTCTGCTGCTAAATTCCGGCTGAATTTCAGATACGGGCAAAGTAAAGGTGAATTGGGAACCGACGCCTACAGTTGAAGATACCCAAATTTTACCTCCGTGCAATTCCACTAATTGCTGGGCAACAGTTAACCCTAAACCCGTGCCGCCATATTCTCTAGCAGTAGAACCGTCAGCTTGTTCAAAGGATTCAAAAATTCGCTCTAATTTATCTTCGGGGATGCCAATACCGGTGTCAGATACAGTAATGGCTAATTGGGAATTAGGCGGTGATTGTGCGTTGCCCGTTACCAATTCTGCGGAAATTTCAACTGTGCCGCTTTCGGTAAATTTAATCGCATTGCCAATTAAGTTGTAAAGTATTTGCTGCAAGCGATTCTCATCGGCTGCTATTGTCGGCAATTCAGGAGAGACTGAGTTAATCAACTCCAACTTTTTTTTACCTACTAATGGGTGAGACAAAGTGAGAATTACAGAGACTATTTCTCGCATACCGATCGGCTTAATTTGCAGTACAATCGTTTTGTGCTTGAGCTGAGAAAAGTCCAGAATATCGTTAATTAAAGAAGACAATCTTTTTCCAGACGATGAAATCAAAGCTAAGTTAAAAATTGTGGTTTCTGGCAGTTGTCCGGTAGCACCGTCTATTAAAGATTCTGCAATCCCAATAATGCCGTTGAGGGGAGTCCGGAGTTCGTGGGAAGTATTGGCTAAGAAGTCGTCTTTTAGTTTGTCCAGTCGCTGCAATTCGGTATTTTTAGTTTCTAAGGCAGTAAAAGATGCTTGCAGTTGTGCTGCCATGCTGTTAAAAGCAGCGGCAAGTACGCCCAACTCGTCGGAGCGAGAGAGCTTTACAGTTTTGTCAAATTGTCCTTCTGACAAAGCGATTGCTGCATCTTTTAATTTTAAAATAGGTTTTATCATCCACCGAGAAGTGAAAATTCCTAGCACAGTTGCCATGGCTAAAGCTGCCAGACATAGCAACATTGTAGTTCGGTTGCTGGCATGGATTTGTTCCATAAAGTCGGCTTCGGGAACGACGACAACAATCAGCCAATCTAAACCTTTACCGTCTTGGAATGGCAGGATTTTTAAAAATTTATGCTGACCGTTTATCTCAACATTTATTTGCTGCGCTTTTGTAATTTGGTGCAAGTTTTGAAAGTGATTTTCTAAATATTTAGCTGTAGTTTGCGTTACTGCATCGCTGCTTTCTGTAACTTTAAACAGTTCTTTTTTACCGTTTTGGGTGCGGAAAGGTTTTTCGGGTGTGGAAGTTGCCAGCAGCGTGCCATTTCTTTCGATAATAAAAGTTTGACCAGATTTGCCTATTTTGAGGCTGTTTAAAAATTGACCGATACTGTCGAGACGCAAGGCAGCAATTAATACTCCTTCTAGCTGTTTCTGGCTGTTGTAAACTGGTTGCAGCGCGCTGAGGATCAAGGTTGGTTCTAGGAAGGATACATAAACTGAACTCCAAGTTGGTTTGGCTTCTAGAGCGGCATAGGCATAGGAAGGGTGCTGTCGGATGTCGAAGTTTTTGACCAAGGCTGCTACTGTCGTGCGATCGCCCCGATCATCAGTATTGTAAGAATAAAAATCAAAACCTGTAGATGGGCCCGATGCGTTAATCAATAAAGTGCCGTTCGACATCTTTTCGCCGGTGCGATATTCTCCATCTCGATTAGCGATCGACGTAAAATTGATATAAGGATATAATTGCACTTGCCGCCACAGAAACTTTTCCCAAGCTGACAAATCTTTCATGTTCACAAAACCGAGTTTCACTGCATCCAGCTTGCTTTGATTTATTTGGTGCGGAGTTTGCAGATAAGTTCTCAAATTTTGCTCGATGCGATTGCTCACCTCCCCCATCAACTGATCGGCAAGGTCATTCACTGCTCTTTGAGAGTTCCTAAATGATAAATATCCCACAATACCCACCGCTGCAAATACTTGCAAGACAAACGGAACTATGAGTATAGTTTGGAGCGTCGCTTTTCCTGAAAGTTTGGCCACCAAGCGCTTGAGAGAAAGAGTGGACATAACATTAATTTAGCTTGAAAGACACAGTTAATACTCGGAGCGAAGATTTACCGCTGGTAAGCATTCTAAACGATTTTGTACTTAAACAAAACTTACGCAAGAAAAGCCTGATTCTTGGTTTCTTCGTGAATCGCTGTCTAACCTGAGATTTCTCAGATCAACTGAGTTTATTTCTCGCATACCTTTCCGCAGTATATTCGAGTTTGAAGTCAAAAGCAGCGCACTCGACGGCGTATCTTTCAGGAAAACTCCAAATTTTGGGGCCGAATGCTTCAGCCTGAATGTATTATGACTGAGGCCAGGTACAAAAAAACGGATAAACACATAAAAATTTATGCCGTCAGCTTAAGGCTACTATTACTACTTTTCATCTAAATCTTCTATTCCCGACCATCCTTCTGGCACTCCATACATTCGATTCTTCAGAGAGCGCTTGCCGTAAATTTCTGCTAACTTATCTTGAGGATTTCTTTCGACAATCTTATTGAATATTCTTTGCGCTTTGGTAAAGTTCTGCTCAAAATAAAGCTCCAGACCTCGTTGAAATTCAGTAGCAGTTTCCTGTTTTAGTTCAATGCTTTGTTCTGTGTCTGCATCATAAATTTCAAACACTGACAAGGCAGATTTTTTGCCTTTTACTATGACTCGATCTACAAATCGGCACATATATTTTTCTCGCTCACCCAAACGCTCTAAAATTGAGTCACTAACTAGAATTCCCGCGCCGTAAACCTTAGTCAATCCTTCCAAACGAGACGCGAGATTCACCGCATCAGCAATAACTGTACTTTCCATCCGTTCTTGCTCCCCAATCGTACCCAACATTAAAGTACCCGCGTGCAAACCGATGCCGATCGTAATCGGTGGGTAATTATTTAATTGTCGGTGCTGGTTGTAAATAATAACTTGTTTTTGCATTTCCACCGCCGCGCGAACAGCATCATCTGCCGACTCAGGAAATAGTGCCATAATCGCATCGCCAATATATTTATCGATGAAACCTTGGTGAGCGCGAATTACCGGACTCACTCGGCTGAGGTAGCTGTTGATAAAATTAAAATTTTCTTGGGGAGTCATCGCTTCTGAGATAGTCGTAAAGGAGCGAATGTCAGAAAATAAAACTGTCATTTCTTTCTGAATTTGATCGCCTAGTCGGACATCAACAATACTTTCGTGTCCCAAAAATCGCAGAAAGTCGTGGGGGACAAATCTTCCGTAAGCTGCATTAATTTTTGCAAGACGGATGTGAGTTTTGATTCTAGCTAGCAATTCATTTTTGACAAACGGTTTAGTTAAAAAATCATTGGCTCCTGCATTGAAACCTTGCACTAAGTCAGATACTTGATTTTTGGCGGTTAGCATCACAATTGGCACTTCTATAGCCGTGAATTTTTCCCTGATTTTCTCGCAGACTTCGTAACCAGTCATCCGCGGCATCATCAGATCGAGTAAGATTAGATCTGGCTTGTAGCCTGTCTCTAGAAGAGCTAAAGCTTCTCTACCGCTGCTAGCTTTGGCGAGGGCATAGTTTTCGAGAAGTAAATTGTTACCCAATACCTGAATATTCACAGGTTCGTCATCTACAATCAATATTTTAACCCGACTATTTTCTTGGTCTTCTTGATCGTCGAGCAAACTGTTATTATTAAAACTTTGTGCGAACAATGTATTAGTTATTAACTGGCGATCGTTGGTTCTTGAAACTAAAGACTGCCGCACCGTTGCTGACAACTGCTTGCGCTCGACATGCTGATTCTGAGAGATGGGCAAACTAAAGGTAAACTGCGAACCAATACCTACTTTTGAAGATACCTGAATTTCGCCACCGTGCAGCTCGACTAACTTCTTTGTAACTGCCAAACCTAAACCTGTTCCTCCGTATTCTCTAGCAGTAGAACCGTCTGCTTGTTCAAAAGATTTAAAAATTAGTTCTAATTTATCTTCAGCAATGCCAATACCAGTATCCGATACCGTAATTTGCAGTTTTGACCTGAGAATTAAAGATTGAAGCTGGCTTGTTACTGAACTTTCTTTGTCATCAGCCAACTCCGGCGATTCCAAGCTGATCGCATTCGCCGAAATTTCAACTGTGCCGCTTTCGGTAAATTTAATCGCATTTCCTATTAAGTTATAAAGAATTTGTTGCACCCGATTTTCATCGGCATCTACGAGGGGAAGGTCGGAACTGACTGAATTAATCAACTGCAAATTTTTTGTACCAATTAATGGTTGACAAAGAGTCACTACGATATCGACAATTTCTCGGATGCCAACAGGCTTGATTTGTAGTTCAATATTTTGGTGTCTCAGCTTTGAAAAATCGAGAATGTCGTTGATAAGGTTGGACAGTCTTCTGCCGCTAAATGCAATAATTTCCAGATTGGAAATGGTCGGTTCTGGCAATTGTCCTGTAGCACCGTCGATTAAAGATTCAGTTAAACCAATAATGCCGTTGAGCGGGGTGCGGAGTTCGTGAGAAGTGTTGGCTAAAAATTCGTCTTTTAGTTTGTCTAGTCGCTGCAATTGGGCATTTTGATGCTCTAATTGTGTGAAAGATACTTCCAATTGACTGGCCATGCTGTTGAAAGCATTAGCTAATTTTCCGAGTTCGTTAGAGGCCGCAATATTTACCCGAGTTTCAAACATTCCGCTACTCATTTTAGTAGCTGCAGATGTTAGGGATTTTAAAGGATTTGTAATCGATCGAGCAAAAGCCACCCCCAAGCCCGCGGCCACGAGGGCGCTGGCGAGGGTAACTGCACCCATGACGTATATGAGCTTACGCACCGGAGCGTAAGCTTCCGCCGTAGGTAGCTCTACAACCACCATCCACTGAACCCTCCGCACGATCGCACCCGTGCCCATTACTTCTTCCCCGCGCAAGCCTCGATAAACAATCGGAGATTGCATCCCCGAAGCTAAAGCTAATTTGGATAACTCTTGCACAAAGGAGCGCCCTCTCAAATCTTGCAGTAAATACGGATTAATCTTGCTTCCAGTTTCTGAAATCACCACCGAGCGATGGTCGAGAACGTAGCTGTATCCAGTTTTTCCAACTTTCGTGCGGGCGGCAATTTGACTTAAAAAATTGAGACTAACTCTGGCAAATAATACTCCGGCAATTTGATTTTTATTGTTGCGAACAGGCACTGCTAAATTAACAACATTAACCGCTGTTTTCAGGTCTACATCTACTGGACTAACATAATTTTGAGCTTGCCCAAAAGTTTCCCAAAATACAGGTGTTTCTGCCGAAATACCTGCTAAATTTAAGCTAGAGATAGAGAAGGATTCGTAAGGCGACATCGCCTGTACGATTTGACCTTTACTGTTAAAAATGCCGACCACTTCGTAGGCGCTGTTGCTGTTGACCAATCCTTCGAGAATGCTGCGCTGAGTTTCAGCATTAAATTCTGTTAAACCGCGCAATTCTGACAAATAATTGAGTTGGCGCTGCAAGTTATCCAGCTCAGCGCTGATTTGGACAGCAGCAGCTTGCGATCTCTGGTACTGAAGCTGTTTTGTCTGTTCTATTTGTCCCCGAAAGCTGAGGTAAGCTAAGGTACTTCCCGCCATCAACACGCTTGCCACAACAATCGAGACAAAACCGTAACGCAGTTGATTGGCAATTGATGACATTTGATTCTGCCAGTTAACAGTTTTCACTCATTCTATAGGATACACCAAATTGCACATTTTTCATACTTGGGGAATCGCAACCGTTGATTTCTCGTTACATTTGCTTAAGTTCGGGTTTTATAAATCTAATTTTTGTTTCCAGATAACATCTTCAACCCAAATGCGCTCGGGAAGCAGTCCCAACCGAAAGAAAATTTCAGCAATCCGCTGCTGTTCTTCAACTGCCCTGTCTTGAATTGGCAGCAAATCGTAGCGGCGGCTTTTCGTTAACATGATAGCTGTGGTTATTTTCATTCCTGTTCGAGCGCTGATAAATTCCGCTGCTAGCTCGGGATTCTTAGCTATCCAAGTAGCCATCTGTCGCGTTTCTCCCATCACTATTTTAACAATATCGGGGAAGTCGCTAGCAAAAGAGCGACTTGCCAAATAGAAGTTTCTATCATTCATCAGCCCGTCGCTGTTAGCCAAGAAATGAACAGGCATAGTTTCCTGTAACTGAGCTATAAACGGCTGCCAAATCGCCCAAGCATCAACCTCGCCTCTCACAAATGCTTCCTGAGCTTTTGGTGGAGACAAATCGACGAATTGGGCATCTTTTAACTGCAAGCCGGCTTGAGTTAAGGCGCGAATTAACAAATAGTGACCTGCGGTTTTCTGAGTAGCTGCTATTTTCTTGCCTTTGAGATCCGCTAGAGTCCGAATTGGAGAATCTTGAGGAACTATGATGCCCATGCTTCCAGGTAAAGCTGAATCATTAGCAATATAAACAAAAGGTACGCCCTCTGATTGGGCAAAAATTGGCGGCGCAACTCCTGCATAACCCAGATCGATTTTTCCTTTTCCTATTGCTTCTAAAATTGGCGGCCCTGCGGTAAATTCCGTCCATTCTACAGACCACCCCATTTTTGCTAAACGCTTTTCCAAAGAGTTTTTAGCTTTTAGATAAAACAGCGATCCGAAACGCTGATGGCCGATTCTTACGACTCTTGTTAAGTTTGAGGGTGGATTTTGGGTTTTTGCTGTAGAGTTATTTATTAGTTGTGATTGGCAACTTGCCACAGTTAAACTCAAGCAAAAAACCAGCGTGAATAGCAGCGTATATCCCCAAGCAACACGCCGTTTAATAAAATTTTGACTGAAAAACGATAATTGGAACCTAGTCTTGATGTGGCTCATAAAATATCGGACAAGTAGGTTTTGCAGTCAGAAAATCTTCTTGATGTTTTTTACAGGACTTATATTATGTCCGCTTACTTCTTGCTGTTAAAAAAGTCAAATTTAAAATTAATTTTTAGCGGGCTATCCCTGCAATTAGCCGCAAAATTAAGCTATATTATAGCAGATTTCAGGAAAGTGAGATGTGCTATGGCTGACTCTATTGCTCGCCGCTTGGAACAATACACGGTAAAACGATCGCACGAAGTTTTAATCGTCAAAGCCCAAATTGACGGCGAATTCGATGAAATTGCTATTTTTAAAGGCTTTTCTAGCTCCCTGACGCGATCGACCGCCAGCGATCCAGAGGTTCCTGTTTTGCCTCGGTCAGCAAAAATTGTCAGTGTCGATCGGCTTCAGAGTCCCTACAATCCCAATAACCCCCGCTATCTTCAGCAGGGGTTATCTTGGGAAACAATGCAATCTCTATTGTCCGAGGCGGGAGTTTAGCAAAAGAGTAGGGACAGGGCATTTCCCTTCTTCGTGTCAACAATCGTTTAAAACCCTTGATAAATATCGCTTTTACCTGAGTCTAGATCCCCCTCGCATCCCCCTTGTTAAGGGAGACGAAAGAGAAGACTCTTCCCCCTCTTAAGAAGGGGGTTTAGGGGGGAGCGAGACTTGGATACAAACCACAGATACAAAAGCCGTGTTCCTACTCAAAGAGCTAGAGCGTGCCGCCTGCGGCTTGGAAACGAGCTCTCGCGCGTTTGATTGCTTGCTTGGCTTGAATTTGCTCTTGCAAAGTGCCGCTAGTAGCCTTTTCCAAACGAGCTTCTGCTTCGGTGTAAGCAGTACGAGCAGCTTCTTTATCAATGGTTTCGCCTTTTTCAGCGCCGTTGACAAGAATAGTAACTTTGTTTTCTTGGATTTCTGCAAAGCCGCCCATCAGAGCAATAGACACCCATTCCTTGCCGGGACGGACGCGCATCACTCCGGTATCCAAAGCTGTCAACATTGGAGCGTGACCGCTCAAGATACCCAATTGGCCTGTGGTGCTCGGCAGAATGACTTCTTCAGCATTAGAATCCCAAACAGTTTTGTCGGGGGCAACTACGCGCACAGTTAATGTCATAAATTGTCAGTTGTCAGTTGTCAGTTGTCAGTTGTCAGTTGTCAGTTGTCAGTTGTCAGTTGTCAGTTGTCAGTTGCCAGTTGTTACCAATAACCAATAACTAATAACAAATAACTAATAACTACTGACTACTGACTACTGACTAAGGACTAAAATTACTTAGCGTCAGCCTTCATTTTTTCAGCTTTGGCGATCGCCTCGTTGATATCGCCCACCAAATAGAAAGCTTGTTCCGGTAATTCGTCAAGTTCGCCAGCCAAAATCATCTGGAAGCCCTTAATGGTATCTGCCAGCTTGACGTACTTGCCTGGGGAACCGGTGAACACTTCCGCCACAAAGAACGGTTGGGACAAGAACCGTTCAATTTTGCGAGCGCGAGAAACCGTCAAGCGGTCATCTTCCGACAACTCATCCAAGCCCAAAATCGCAATAATGTCTTGCAATTCCTTATAGCGTTGCAGAGTAGACTGCACCTGACGAGCCACACCATAGTGCTCTTCGCCGACAACGCTAACTTGCAACATTGTAGACGTAGAATCCAGCGGGTCAACAGCCGGATAAATCCCCTTCGCAGCCAAACCGCGAGACAACACAGTTGTAGCGTCCAAGTGAGCAAAAGTCGTAGCCGGCGCGGGGTCAGTCAAGTCATCTGCAGGTACGTAGACAGCTTGAACCGAAGTAATCGAACCTTCGGTAGTCGAAGTAATCCGTTCTTGCAAGTCGCCCATATCCGTACCCAGAGTCGGCTGATATCCCACAGCCGAAGGCATCCGACCCAACAGAGCCGATACCTCAGAGCCCGCTTGCACGAACCGGAAGATATTGTCAATGAACAGCAGCACGTCTTGCTTGCTGACATCGCGGAAGTATTCGGCCATCGCCAGAGCCGACAGGCCCACGCGCATCCGAGCACCGGGCGGCTCGTTCATTTGACCGTAAACAAGAGCAATTTTTGACTTGCTGCGGTCTTCTTCGTCAATAACCCCCGACTCGATCATTTCTTTGTAGAGGTCATTACCTTCGCGGGTGCGCTCGCCCACACCACCGAACACGGATACGCCGCCGTGAGCCTTGGCGATGTTGTTCACCAGTTCCATCATAATCACGGTTTTGCCGACGCCTGCGCCGCCGAACAAACCGATTTTGCCGCCGCGACGGTACGGAGCCAGGAGGTCGATCACCTTGATCCCAGTTTCAAACACCGAAGGCTTGGTTTCCAGTTCGGTGAAAGCCGGCGGGTTGCGGTGGATGGGCATACTTTCGGAAGTATTAACCGGGCCGAGGTTGTCTACGGGTTGGCCGATGACGTTAAAAATGCGGCCGAGAGTTGGGGTTCCGACGGGAACTTGGATAGATTCTCCGGTATCTACTACTTCCATGCCGCGCACCAAGCCGTCGGTGGTACTCATGGAAACTGCACGCACTTGGCTGTCTCCGAGCAGTTGTTGAACTTCGCAGGTAACGGCAACGTCTTGACCTGCTTCGTTTTTGCCGGAAATTGTGAGAGCGTTATAGATTTGGGGCAGTTTGCCGCCTGGGAATTTTACGTCTACAACTGGTCCGATGATTTGGGTGATGTAGCCTACGTTCGTTTTTTCTGCGGTGGATACCATGAATAGTGCCTTTGTTAGGATGCTATTTTTCCCGTTATGGAAAAAGTCTTAACATTTAGAAATGCTATTTCTCAGAGTACCACTGAACAGACTCACTATTTAGATTTGTATGGGGCTGGTTAAGAGTCATTTTTCTCGTTGCTGCCCTCGCTTTTTTTTCCTGCGAACTCCTGCCAAAGCCCCGATCCCCAAGATAGTGCCGAACACTGTGACTGGTTCGGGGACTGCTTCGGGGACAGGTCCGGGGGGTAACTCACCAGGCGCGGTGGAGTGGTCGAATTGAATGACGTTTCCTGGGCGGTGGTCCCCGGAGGTTGGTCTGGGCTGAGCCTGTTGGGTCGTTGTTTCGGGGGCTAACTGGGCCGCCAGGGTGAAGTCTTGGAAGTCAACGTCGTTTCCTCCGGCATCGTCGAAGGAGATTTGTATGCCCGCAGCCAGTTGGGTCATTGTGACGGCTGAATATTGCTCTGGGCCATTACCCCCGTTTATGTTTGTAAATGAGTTGTTGGAGCTGTAGTCGAGTATAAAGTTGCCAAACACGGCTTGCTGACAGCCCGCCACCAGACACTCATCTCTCCGAAAGCCGCTGCTGGGGTCCCACCATTCGGGGCTATTCATGAAGGTACTCGACGAGACGTACTGCCCGAATGGTTGGCCGTTGCCGATGTCGCTCCACAGCAGCAGGGCATAAATTTGATCCCTCAAAAATGTGAAGGTTTGGGTGATGGAGCCGTTGTCGGAGGTGACACCCGTGCCGAAGCTTCCCTCCCAGTCATTGGTGCTGCCGTTATCTGAGGGTTGGATCTCGTAAAACAGTCGGGCGATGCTGCTGTAGCCATTGTTGTCTGGGTCAGCTTGGGCTACCCACAAGCTCGACTGGTAACCGCCGTGAGATGTTTGGAAGGTAAAGTTTATATTGGTATCTCGATCGAACTGGATGCCGCTGGTGCCAAACATGAAAGCTCGGACGGGCGTGCAGATGCTGAGCAAGATTGTGGTTGCCAAGCTGGCGACTTTAAAAGAAGTTTTTTTGACTAGCGTTAAGGTAGTCATAACCCTGATTCCTCCAGTATTGTTAGGTAGTAAGGCCCGAAATCCCATGTTGCGGTGACGCGAATAGACGATCGCCTGGGATGCGATATTTAGGACGATCGTCCCACCTACAGAATAGACTCCACACCCATGAATCTACAGACCCAGATCGCTATAAGTGTGTTTTTGAGTAAATGAGTGCTTCTTCCAAAAGTTTTCAGAGACACCAAATTGCCAGAGTTTCATCTGTAACAGGAAGCTTTTCATCCTGCCTAGAATTCTAACCTACTACATTTACTCCATTTCGGTAACGGTTTCAACTTGACTGCAAGACTTGCCAATATTGACTTTTTTCAAAAAAAAATAAAAAATTTAACTCCAGCTTTCTGAAGTTTGGGTAATTATCACCTAAAACTTATAAAGTTTATGATAGAAATTAGGCTGTTGGGCGAGTCGCTCCTCAAAGCGAGCTGCAAGCTGCTCGCGGCCGGTGCAGAAGACAGCAGCGGCAGCGAGTAGGGATTTGAGCGAGTTTTTTTTTCCACTGGAAGCAAGCGGGAAAACAGGCGAGCGATATTTACGTACTTTTTTTGACTAAAATTCCGAGTTTTTAAACCCCTAACCCTCGCGTTCCGCATCATATTTTCGCCAAAAGTCCCGGACGCATAAACCAGGTTTCTTAAGGTAATTGCCTCATGGAAGCAGTGAAAATTTATATAATCCCAAATTCAGACTCAATAGGAGTTCAAAAGTTATGCTCACCATAACCTGTGGCAATCTCAAGAACCAATAATTTACCTTTGACTCCCGCATAACTTCCATTATTGGTCGCGCCAAAGATTGTCATCCCACAATTCCCGATGACGAAAAACACCGCTGGATTTCCCGCTATCACTGCTTGCTAGATAAGCTGCAGAGCCTCTCAATTGAATACAGAGACGGGCAGGAGAGCCCGTCTCACAAAAATTGTAGAAAAATTGACTATCTAATTAGATGCACAGCAGCTTATCAATCCTCCTGATATCCGCATCCGCGATTTCGGCAGCAAAAGTGGCACTTTTGTTAATGGCAAAAAAATCGGTCAGCGAGAAGCCTATCATACTCCCGAATAGGCCGCTCAAATTCAATTACCAGAATACGACTTGCAAGGGGGAGATTAATTTAAGATCGGTGATACTTATTTTCGAGTTGGCATTGCCATTGACCCCGAAATGGTCAAAACTGCCGAATATCAAACACCCCCTGTCATTCCCTCAAATCAAGCGAATCTTTGGAAAATGCTCCAAGCTTTTCTGTTGAAAGCAGTGGCTAATGAAAGCCATATCGGAACTCTCGGCGATGACCTTTTGCTCAAAGAATTGGGTAGGGGGGATTTTAGTTTAGTTTATTTGGCGCGAGACAAGCGGACTAACAAACAAGTTGCGCTGAAAGTTATGCTGCCAAAGGTGGCGACGAAGCAGCGGGCTGTTAATTGGTTTATGCGGGAAGTTGAAAATATGAAATTTTAAAAATATCCCAATGTGGTAGGATTAAAAGAGTTTGGTTATGCTGATGAAACTTTCTTTTTCACGATGGAATACTGCGACGGTGGCAGTGTTGTGGATTTGATGGCAAAACCAGGTGTCAGCACTTTGCGGATTGGTGAGGGTGTGGTTATTATTTTCCAAGTTTTAGATAGTTTGACTTACACTCATAATGCGGAAATTCCCAAGGTCAGATTGGCTGATGGTAGTTTTGCAAAGGGACGGGGTTTGATTCACCGGGATTTGAAATCGGGGAATATTTTTGTGGCGAATGTGGGTGGGAAACAAGTTGCCAAAAGTGGGGATTATAAGTAATAAAAAGCTTTTGACTAAGCGGGTTTAAGCGACTAAATGCTGACGGTAATGCTGTGAGTACGCCGTGTTTTAGGCCGCGACAGCAAGTGATTATAAGTATGCGCAACCGGAGGTTGATGTTTGGGCGGCAGCGGCTTGTTTGTATTTGAGGATAACGGGATATTCCCCGCGCAATTTGCAGGGTCAAGACTCGTTTTTGGCTGTGTTGCAAACTGATGCTGTGCCTGTTTGCGATCGCACTTATGCGATTCCTCAACCGCTAGCCACAGTTATCGCTCGCGCTTTAATTGACCATCCTGAAATTTATTATAAAAGTGTAGCGGAATTTAAACAAGCCCTATTAAATAGTATATCATAATTGATTTCATATTGACACTGTAACTTCTATCTTGCAAGAGGTAGATTGAGATTTACAGTTGGGTGGGGCCGGGTTTATGAGATTATTGGTCTTAGGCTGAGATTTTGGGTAAAACCCGCCCCTACATCATGGTGTTATCATTGTGGATTAGATTCTCGCATTCGGCTCTAAAAGTCTTGGGTTAGTCTCAAAATCTATCGCCCGAATGCGAGAACCCCTACAATATTCATACAACTCAATCTGCCATCACAGATAACACATACTCTCCTTGATTTACTGACTGATTGGTCGAAACATCCAAAATGAAAACATCCGACTCAGCACAAACATCAACCAAACTGGGAAATTCCCCATTCTTATTAAAGCTGAGAATTTGATAAAGCCGATCGCCCTTTTTGACATAACTCCCCAATTGCACTCGATTTTGAATCATCCCGCCCGCCGGCGCGTAGTATTTGAACACTGAATTTTTGGGGGTAAAAATAACTTGATGATTCGCTGTTTCCGGGATAGGAAATCCATCTATTTTCAATAAACCCTTACTTGCTAAGTAATTTTTGATGCCCCGCAAGCCATTCGCCACCGACTCGGGATTCATTTCCATCCCCGAACCTAATTCTAAAGTCCAAGCTTCCACGTCAAATTTGAGCGCACTTCCCAACTGGGCCAAAATCTTCTCCAAAGCCAGCCAAGGCTTGAGAAACGCCTCGTCAAAAGCATCGCCGTCGTACTCGTCAAACAAGATTGCGCGATCGAGCAAAAAAGCTTTCGCACTCTCCTCGCGGGAATTAAAACAGTAAAGGTAATCTAAACTTTGATTCGTAGAACTGTGCAAGTCCAGCACATAGTCAGCATCCAAACACAAAGATTGTAGCTGATATCGGTAAAGTTCGCTGTAGGGGCGACAACTAGGAGCGTTAATTTTTGCCAACTCTTTGGCAAAACTCAAAGCAATCGCTTTTCTGTAATTAACTTTGACAGTATCGGCATCGAGATGAATGTGAGAATTAGCAAAACCGAGAATATCTTCCCCTTGTTTTTCAAAATCCCAGAAAATTCGGTTCCAATTTACCCCATCATAAAGATTGTACCGACCAGGGGAAAAATGGTGCGCTCGCTGACTGACACCCACAGGATTACAAACAGGAACTAGCAAAATTTCCCCGTTTAACTGACTGCTGTCCAAAGACCTTAAAAACTCAATTAATTGGTAAACAACAGCGTTACCGCTAATCTCAGCGCCGTGCAGGTTAGATTGGAGATAAGCTTTTTTGCCGGGAATCGCACCTTGAAACTGATAGACTTGCAATGAAAGCCGATCGCCAGAAGCAAGCTGCACCACAGGAATACTCGAAATAAATGGAATCATAGAGAAGGAAGAAGTTTGAGGGAAGAAGGAAGAAGGAAGAAGGAAGAAGGAAGAAGGAAGAAGGAAGAAAGAAGAAGGAAGAAGGAAGACGGAAGACGGAAAATGGAAAATGGAAGACGGAAAATGGAAAACGGAAAACGGAAAATGGAAAATGGAAAACGGAAAATGGAAAACGGAAGATGGAAAACGGAAGATGGAAAATGGAAAATGGAAAATGGAAGAAGTCAAGCGTGAAGAAGGCAAAAAAATTTTTCTTTCTTCTGCCAACAGCCAACAGCCAACAGCCAACAGCCAACAGACTTATTCCTTCATAGCCGATTTGCTGACGAAGGTCTAAAATCAATACAGTCCTCTGCTGACTTGCTTTCTTCAGCAAGATTTAAGCATACTTACCCTGAAACCTTATAATAATCCTTGTGCCAGACACTGCCCAGAACCGCCCAGAGCTGGATCTGAAGACCATATTTCCCTTCGAGCTAGATAACTTTCAGAGAGAGGCGATCGCCGCCCTCGATGCAGGTAAATCCGTTGTCGTGTGCGCTCCCACAGGCTCTGGGAAAACGTTAATCGGGGAATACGCCATCCATCAAGCACTTTCCAGGGGGCGACGCGTCTTCTACACCACTCCCCTCAAAGCTCTGTCTAACCAAAAGCTGCGCGACTTCCGCAGTCAATTTGGAGACGAAAACGTAGGTTTGCTCACCGGCGACATCTCCGTCAATCGAGATGCGCCGATTTTGGTGATGACTACCGAAATATTTCGGAATATGCTCTACGGTACGCCGATCGGAGAAGTCGGTACTTCCCTCACCGGAGTAGAAACCGTGGTGCTCGACGAGTGTCACTACATGAACGATCGCCAGCGCGGTACCGTCTGGGAAGAATCCATCATCTACTGTTCGAGCGAAATTCAACTGCTCGCCCTCTCAGCAACCGTTGCCAATAGCGACCAACTCACAGACTGGATTAACAAAGTCCACGGGCCCACAGAGCTCGTCTACTCAGACTTTCGGCCAGTGCCGCTGCAATTCCACTTCGCCAACCAAAAAGGGATATTTCCCCTGCTAGACGAGACCGGCAAAAGAGTTAATGTCCGGTTAGTCCCCAAAAAGAAGCAGCAAAAAGTAGAAAGAGGCAGCATCCCCACTCCGAGTTTGACCGATGTTTTGGCCCGGTTGGACGATCGAGATATGCTACCAGCAATTTACTTCATCTTCAGCCGTCGCGGGTGCGACCAAGCAGTCGCAGAAGTCGGCAATTTCTCCCTGGTTAACGAAGCCGAAACAGCCGAACTCAAACGCATCATTGACGATTTTTTAAAGCGAAACCCAGAAGCAGAACGCTTCGGTCAAAAAGAAGCACTTTTAAAAGGCATCGCCGCCCACCACGCAGGCATTTTGCCCGCTTGGAAAGGTTTAGTAGAAGAACTCTTTGGCAGAGGTTTGATTAAAGTCGTATTTGCCACCGAAACCCTAGCAGCCGGGATTAATATGCCCGCCCGCACCACAGTCATTTCCACCCTGTCCAAGCGCACCGACAAGGGACACCGACTGCTAAACGCTTCAGAATTCCTGCAAATGGCCGGTCGGGCGGGTCGGCGGGGGATGGACGAGCTCGGGCACGTAGTCGCAGTTCAGACGCGCTTTGAAGGCGCAAAAGAAGCCTCTTATTTGGCAACAGCCAAAGCCGACCCCCTCGCCAGTCAGTTTACTCCCAGCTACGGCATGGTGCTGAATTTGCTGCAAACTCACACTCTCGACGAAGCTCAAGAGTTGGTAGAGCGGAGTTTTGGTCAATACCTGTCTACCTTGTACTTGCAGCCGCAGCAAGCAGAATTAGACCGATTGCAAACAGAATTAGCGGTGCTCGAAGAGTCCCTGGCGGCCGGAGGAAATGTCTCCACCCTGGAAAAAGAACTCGCCCATTACGAAAAATTGCAGGGAAGACTCAAAGAAGAGAAACGTTTGCTGAAAACTTTATTGCAGCAAGCTGAAGAAGCGCGATTTAAGGAAATGTCCGTAGCTGTGGCTTTTGCAGTGCTCGGCACGGTTCTGAGTCTCAAAGGTAAGCACGTTCCGACAGCCAAACGATCGCACACAACTCCTGTACCCGCCGTATTGGTTGCCAAAATCGCAGGTTCCGGCCAAGCTCCTAATTTGGTGTGCTTGGGCAAAGATAACCGCTGGTATGTCGTCGCCATTAGCGATGTCGCTACCCTGCACGCCGAATTACCCCGCTTGAGTGTTGCAGATACCTTGAACCCCCCCTCGGAAATGCCCCTGAGACTCGGCCAGTGCCGCCTGGGAACTGAAGAAACTGCTTCAATTGTTGGATCGATCCCACAATTGCCGGCACCGGAACCGAGCCCAGAGGCTCAGGGGCAACAGCAGAAAATCGCAGCCCTAGAAGCTCAGCTAGAAATTCACCCGGTTCTAGAATGGGGCAATCCCGGTACTTTGCTCAAACGCCAGCGCCGCCGGGAAGAATTGAAAAAAGAAATCCGCAAAAGCGAACAAGACTTAGAAAAGCAGCGATCTCGCTACTGGGAGCAATTTCTCAACTTAATCGACATCTTGCTGAATTTCGGCTGCTTGGAAAGAGTAGTTTCGGCAAATGGAAACCGAAATGACTCCTCCGACAGGTTGGTACCCACAATCTTGGGCCAAGCTTGCGCCGCCATTCGCGGCGATAATGAACTGTGGCTGGGTTTGTCGCTGATGTCTGCGGAGTTTGACGAACTCGACCCCCACCACCTCGCTGCAGCTTGCGCGGCCTTAGTTACAGAAGTTTCCAGGCCCGACAGTTGGACTCACTACTCGCTGTCGCCGGAAGTTTTGGCACCTTTGGACAATCTGCAAAAAGGCTTGCGCCGCCGATTGTTTCAAGTTCAGTACCGTCATGAAGCTGCAATCCCGATTTGGCTGGAACGGGAATTAGTGACTTTGGTCGAGCAGTGGGCTCTGGGTGTTGAATGGCTGGAACTGATTAGCCATACGAGTTTGGATGAAGGGGATGTGGTGCGGATTTTGCGCCGGACTTTGGATTTCTTGTCTCAGATTCCTCATGTTCCTCATGTTTCGGATTCTTTGCGCAGGAATGCTTGTCGGGCGATGCAGTTAATCGATCGATTCCCGGTAAATGAAGCTGCAACTTAGAAAAATGTTGACAGTTGGCTGTTGGCTGTTGACCGTTGGCTGTTGACAGTGGGCTGTAAGCTGTCGGGCATCTAAATTGTATTTGGGGTTTTTCAACCCAAATGCACCCAGGTTTTAATCTAAAATCGTTTCCGGTTGCATCGGTATAGTTCCCATGTCCAAATGTCCAAACAGTCAACAGTCAACAGTGAACTGCACAGTCAACTGTCAACTGTCAACTGCCATAAGGACTACACCCAGATTTAAATCTAAAATCCCAAATCTAAAATCCCAAATCTAAAATCTAAAATCGATCGATCGCACATTTTCCTGATTCAGGTTGCAGGACAGGATAAAAAATTGTATGGTGCGGATCGATCGCTCTTAATTGTGATTGAATTTTTCTCAAGCGGTGTGGTGAGTAATATCAAGGACGGCCCCGAAGGCCGGAATGATATCAAATCCTTGCTTCAAGAGTCGGGCGTAAAGTCGAATCAAGCGACCCACAAATAATTCGCGCAATTTTCATTTTTTTGACCAGCCCGTCAACAGTCAACAGTCATTAGTCATTATAGCAATCCTAAATGATTCTACTCGTTACCAGGAAGAGCCTGGTAACGCATATCCGGAGGAAGAGCCTCCATAGTCTGGGCCGAGGCAGAGCCTCGCTTACATCGGTTCCCAGGCAGAGCCTGGAAGTTAAGTTAACCAGTTATTGAAATTGATGCGAGGATTGCTATAGTCATTAGTCAACAGTCATTAGTCATTAGTCATTAGTCATTAGTTATTATTAGTCAACAGTCAACAGTCAACAGTCAACAGTCAACAGTCAACAATGATTCCGGTGCAGCCGGAATCGATATAATTCTCATATTTATGCAACAAATCAAAAACCATTATCAAATGACTGATGCCTGCTCCCAGGCTAAAAAAATTCGCTTTTTCACTTTCTTGCAAAGAGTCTTAATTGGAACTCTAGCGAGTACATTAGTCAATCTATTCATCATATTTCCCTCTCCGAGTTTCGCAGAAGTAGTTCTGGGCGTTGTTCGCAGTTCCGAGAATTCTCCCGATTGGGTGAAGATTACCACGCGCCTCTGGGAAAGCGGCATTGCTTACAAACCAATCAATCTCGAAGAAATCAAAAGTACGGCGGATTTAGCAGGCGTTAACGTGCTGTTTTTGCCCAACCTTGAAACTTTGAGTCCGGCGCAAATTAAAGTTTTAGAAGCTTGGACCTCACAGGGCGGCCGCTTGATTGCTTCGGGTCCCGTCGGCCGCAGTTCCCCGGCCTTAGTGCGCCAATCTTTGCGATCGCTCCTCGGGGCCTATTGGGCTTTTCCCTTAACCCAGCCGGCGACCCCCCAACCCCGCACGCGCTGCCGCGATCTTGCTTGCACTACTTCTAACAATTGGATGCCACCAGAACAAAAAAAGGGCTCAGTCCAAGGCGGTGTCTTAATTCCGGCTGATGCGAACAGTCAAACAATTGCTATTTGGAAAGATAGTTCCGGTTCCTCCGCAGCCATCGCCACCGATCGGGCTACCTATCTCGGCTGGCGCTGGGGTAGCGACGGTTCGGAAAATGTAGATAAAGCTTGGCTGCAAGCTTCGATCGCCCGCTGGGGAGGCAGAATCGCTCCGCAGCCCACCGCGCCGCCCACGGCTGCCGCCACCCCACTACCAACTCCCCCCGGACGAGTCACTAGAAACAGCCCTAATTCGCCGCGCAGCAACCCGCTGAGCCGACTTTCTCCCTCTGGCTCCCTTCCCGATCCAGTACCTGCAACTTTTACAGACCCTTCCGATCAGTCGGCGCCGCCGGGTTTGGACGTGCAGGCAAATTCCAATAAGCCGATCGTCAGCATTGAAGCGTACTTGATGCGCCAAGAACTCACCAACCTCCTCGGCAGGTTTGAAAGCGCCCTGACAGCAGCTAATTCAGCTAATACGCCTGTTAATCTCAATGCTGCTACCCTCCCTCAACTGGTGGCGACAAGCAACAGTGCCGGCGGCCCTGCAGCCAGCCGCCCGCCTGTTCTGCAAGGGGCAACGGCGCGGGCGATCGCCTCTGCGCGGCAGGTTTTGCAAACTTTCGACCAACTTCTGGAAGAGCAAAAGTACGCCCAGGCCAGACAGCAGTGGGTGCAGGCCCGGCAGTTGCTGTGGCAAAATTACCCCCAGGAAGGGCAGCGCGTTGGGGCGGAAATTCGCGCGGTTTGGCTCGATCGCGGTACGATCGTCGCAGCGCGATCGGAACGAGGTTTGGCGGCAGTGTTCGATCGGCTCGCCGCCGCCGGTATCAATACCGTTTTCTTTGAAACATTGAATGCCGGATATACAATTTATCCCAGTCAAGTTGCACTGCAACAAAACCCCCTGACTGTGGGCTGGGACCCCCTGGAATCTGCGGTTAAATTAGCCCATGAGCGAGGCATGGAACTGCACGCTTGGGTTTGGACTTTTGCCGTAGGAAATAAGCGCCACAATACTTTAATTGGCAAGCCTAGTTCTTATCCTGGGCCGGTGCTTTCCGCTTATCCAGATTGGGCAAATATTGACAATAAAGGACGCACACAACATCCCAACGATGGTAAATTTTATCTCGATCCTGCGAACCCGGAAGCGCGCAATTATTTGCTGCGAATTGTTAGCGAAATTGCCAATAACTACAAAGTAGATGGAGTGCAATTAGACTATATTCGCTATCCTTTTCAAGATGACAATGCGGGTTTTACTTACGGTTACGGTATGGCGGCGAGGCAGCAATTCAAGCAGTTGACTGGTGCAGATCCGGTGAATATTTCGCCGAGTTCCGGCAGTTTGTGGCGAGAGTGGGTAGAGTTTAAAACTAATCAAATTAATACTTTTGTAGCTGAAGTTTCTCAACTTTTACGCCAGAATTATCCGCGCACTATTCTGTCGGTGGCGGTGTTTCCTCACCCGGAAAGTCAGCGAATTTACAAAATTCAGCAAAATTGGGAAGTTTGGGCTCGTCAAGGCATTGTAGATTTGATTGTGCCGATGACTTATGCTTTGGATACGAACCGACTTCAACGCATCACCGAACCGTTGGTAAAGGAACAAATGCTCGGTTCGGCTTTGATTTCTCCGTCGGTTAAGTTGTTGACACTCCCCGAAGTTGTGGCGATCGACCAAATTCAAGCTTTGCGCGATTTGCCCGCTGGGGGCTATGCTATTTTTGCGGCGGAAAGTATCAGCAGCGGGATGCAGGGGTTTTTTAACCGCACTCAAGGCCGGCCAGTGCGTTCCACTTCAGCAGCGCAGCCGATTCCTTACCGACAGCCGTTTGCAGCGGCGGCTTCGCGCTATACTGCTCTCAAGCAGGAATGGAGTTTTTTGTTGGCTAACAATCAGTTGCGGATGTCGGAATCTGAACTAAAAGTTTTGCAAAGTCGATCGGATGAATTGGCGCAAGCTTTGAGCAAATTGGCTGCCAATCCTTCTCGGGAAAGTTTAGCAACTACTAAAAGATTGTTAAGCAGTTTTCAATCTCAATTTCCATCTTTGATGCGCTTGCATTCTGCCGAAAATAGCTATCAAGTTCAAACTTGGCAAAATCGTTTGGAGAGTTTGGATATGCTGTTACGTTACGGGGAAAGGATGGAGTGGAATCGCAGGTAAATGCAGGTTCTTGGGGTGCACGCGGCTGTGGATAGGGCGATTCCCTACGGGATAGCTTCGCTTCACGTATTCTCCCTTTCCGCAGAAATACGCTATAGTAATTTAAATTCATACCTGTACAGTGGTCAGAAATATCATTTCCGGTTACACCGGAATGATGTTGACAGTTGACAGTTGACAGTTGACTGTTCACTGTCAACTGTCAACTGTCAACTCGAATTTACTATTCCGACGCTAACGGATTTGATATAAGGTACAATCCCAACCCTGCACTCATCGTAATCTCCATTGCCTGCAACAAGTAGGCCGTGTACATAATAAAGCACTTTTCAGGTAAGCGCTTTATCCGGCGCGAACAACCACAATAGACTTGAATTGCAGGCATTCGCTCTCAAGACTTGAAATGCATCTGCGTTGCATCTGCTCTTTATCTATAAATCAAAAATTCATGCAATAAGTCTAATAAAATTGGGCGATAAAGCCAGTTTATACGAAAAAATTGGGGTTAACTAACGAGAAATCCGGAAAGACACCGGGTTTCTGAGGTCACGCACTCCAAACAAAGAAACCCGGATTTTCAAAAGTTATCAAGTATTAATTACTAATTAGCCATTACCAATTACTAATTACCAACTACCAACCTGTACCTCACTTGATAATTGCCGCTAGATGAATATGTTTCCTAAACCGCTCAAGCGCTTTGCTACCAAAATTGTCGGCAAAGCTCAATTACAAACAGTGATCGTAGTTCCTTTTTTAGTGCAAATTGTCTCCATCGTAGGAGTTGTGGGTTGGCTGTCGTTCCAAAACGGTCAGCGGGCGGTCAACGATGTTGCCGCTCAATTGCGGGGAGAAATTAGCGATCGCATCAAAGACCGCATTGAAAATTATATGTCAATTCCCCACATAGTCAATCACCTGAACGTTCAAACCATAAAATTGGGACATTTGAAACTAGAAGACAAGCAAAAACTAGAACAGAATTTCCTTGAACAAATTCAATATTTTGATGCGATAAGCATCATTTACACAGGCACAGAAAAGGGAGAACACTCGGGAGCAATCCGCACAAAAGATCGGACTTTGATATCTGCTGCTGACAGATCTACTGGCAATAAATTAGCTCGATATACTGCTGACTCTCAGGGAAACCGCCTTCAATTAGTGCAAATTTCGCCCAATATTTACGACCCGCGAATTCGCCCTTGGTACATAGCTGCCGCTGCCGCAAAAAAACCAATTTGGACTCCAATCTATACAGATTTTTTGACTAGGGAACTGGCAATTACTGCTGCTATGCCTATCTACGATGACGCTGGCAAGCTGTTAGGAGTAGCTGGTAGCGATGTGCTGTTTTCCCGCATCAAAGAATTTCTCGTCAGCCTTAAAATTGGCAAGTCGGGGCAAACTTTTGTGATGGAGCGATCGGGAATGTTAATTGCCACTTCAACGGCGACTCAAGAATTCGTGAGGGAAGGTCAAGAAACAAGACGCATCAAAGCTTCGGAAAGCGACAATCCGGTAATTCGCCAAACCGCACAGCATTTAGAGAAATCCTACGACAGCTTAGCTAAAATCAATAATTCTCAACAGCTTACTTTTGATATTGATGGCAAGCGAAATTTTATTCAGGTAGCTCCTTTTAAAGACGATAGAGGGTTGGATTGGCTGATTGTAGTAGTGGTACCAGAGTCCGACTTTATGGAGCAAATTAACGTCAACACGCGCACAACTTTTTTGTTGTCGGTTGCAGCTTTGCTCGGGGCGACAATTCTGGGGATTCTTACTGCTAAATGGGTGGTGCGACCGATTTTCAAATTGAATGCGGCAGCCAAAGCTTTGGCGCGGAATGAATGGGAGACAAAGCTCACTCTCAATCGCGAAGATGAACTCGGAGAACTTGCCGCTTCTTTTAACAGCATGGCAGAGCAATTGCAGCAATCATTTACTTCCCTATCGGAGAACGAAAGCCGAGTCAAACAATTTCTCGATGCAGTACCGCTAGGCATTTTTATTGTAGAACCAAACGGTCAACCTCACTACATTAATCCTATAGGAGAGCAGCTTTTAGGTCAAGGACTTGTGGAAGCAGATGCCGAAAATTTGCGCCAATCCTACCGAGTTTATTTAGCGGGAACTCAGGAAATTTATCCGGCGGAACGCGATCCAATTTTAAATGCTTTGCAGGGCAAAAGTGTAACTGTTGATGACATTGAAATCTCCTCGGCTGGCAAAACTGTTCCCATGCAAATTTCCGGAACTTCTATTTACGACGCCCAAGGAAATATTATCTACGGAATGTGCGTTTTTCAAGATATTACGGAACGCAAACTAGCGGAGAAAGTATTAAGGGAATACAACCAAAATTTAGCAGTGCAAGTTGCCGAACGCACCGCAGAACTTGCTAAGGCAAATGAAAAGTTTTCTAAAGCTTTTCGTTCGAGTCCGAATGCGATTACTATCACGAGAATCAGTGATGGCTGTCACCTAGAAGTTAATGATAGTTTTTGCCGGATGATGGGCTACAGTCAGGAAGAAATTATCGGTAAAACAGCGGTGCAGCTCAATTTTTGGGCGAATTTGGGAGAGCGTGACCGCATGATTCAAATGTTAAAAAATAAGACCGCAATACACAATTACGATCTCAGGTTTCGCAATAAAAATGGTACAGAAAGAACGGCACTGCTGTCTATAGAAACCATCGATATTGACGGAGAAGCTTGTTTTTTGTCGATTTCTAGCGATATTACCGATCGCCAAAAAGCAGAAACTGCCCTCCGGGAAGCAGAAGAAAAGTACCGCAACATTTATGAAAATGCTTTGAATGGAATTTTTCAAACTGCTGCTGACGGGAAATACATCAGCGCTAACCCCGCTTTAGCTAAGCTATACGGTTACGAATCGCCCGCAGAATTAATAGCAGCACAGCCAAATTTCAAGAACCAGCTTTACGTGAACCCCAACCGCCGCGACGAATTTACAGCACTGATAAGCGAGTACGGGATACTATCAAACTTTGAATCGGAAGTTTACCGCAAAGATGGCAGCATAATCTGGATTTCCGAAACTTGTCGCGCTGTCTGCGATGAAGCAGGAAATCTACTTTACTACGAAGGTTTTATCAAAGATATTACTGATAAGAAACAAGCGGAAATAAAGCTGCAGCAGGCGAAAGAAGCGGCCGAAGCAGCAAACAAAGCTAAGAGTGCCTTTCTCGCCAATATGAGCCACGAATTGCGCTCGCCCCTGAACGCGGTCATCGGTTTTGCTCAAGTCATGCTGCGCAGTCAAACTCTGTCTCCTGAAAATCAAGAAGATGTCGCAATTATCCTGCGCAGCGGCGAACATTTGCTCGCTTTAATAAACCAAGTTTTAGACTTAGCCAAAATCGAAGCGGGACGCACTACCGTCAATGAAAAAAGCTTCGATTTGTACCAGATGCTCGACGATTTAGAAGATATGTTTGCTCTCAAAGCAGAGCAAAAAGGCTTGCAATTAATCTTCGATCGGGACGCGGAAGTACCCCATTACATTTGTACTGATGAAGTGAAATTGCGCCAAGTCTTAATTAATTTGCTCAACAATGCAATTAAATTTACTTCGGAAGGGGGAGTGTCCGTGCAAGTCAAAGGAGGAAGGCGGAAGGTACACAAAAATAGCCCTGACAAATTGCCCGGCCGCTACTCGCTGCATTTTGAAGTTCAAGATACCGGTGCAGGCATTGCTGCGGAGGAAATCCATCAGTTGTTTGAAGCATTCGTCCAGACAAAAACAGGTAAAGATTCTCAGGAAGGAACGGGTTTAGGTTTATCGATTAGCCGCCAGTTCGTGCAATTAATGGGAGGTGAAATTACTGTTAGCAGCGAGATCGGAAAAGGTGCACTATTTCAGTTTGACATCCAAGTTCATCTGGTTGAAGCTAGTGATATTGAAAGCAAAAAAACTCAACGTCGAGTGGTTGCCCTCGAGCCGAATCAGCCGAGTTATCGCTTGCTAATTGTGGACGACAAACCTTTGAACCGCCAACTGTTGGTAAAACTTCTCAGTCCCCTCGGATTTGAGTTGAGAGAAGCTAATAACGGTAAAGAAGCGGTGGATATTTTTAGGGAGTGGGAACCGCATCTGATTTGGATGGACATGAGAATGCCCGTGATGGACGGCTACGAGGCAACGAAACAGATTAAAACTACAACTGGCGGGCAAGCAACGGCGATTGTGGCCCTGACTGCTAGCGTTTTGGAGGAAGAACGGGCGGTGATTCTTTCGGCGGGTTGCGATGATTTTATGCGGAAACCGTTCCGAGAAGAGGATATCTTCGTGGCAATGGGAAAACATTTAGGAGTACGCTATATTTATGAAGATCCAACAGCAGTCAGCGCGGCAGGTGTAGGGGAGTCAAGTCAGGAGGTGCTGACACCGGAGGATCTCGCCTCTCTTTCTCCAGACTGGATGGCCCAATTCAAGCAAAATATTTTGAGTGTGGACATGGAGGCGATCGCCAGTTCGATCGCACAAATCTGCACTGTCAATCCCTCTCTTGCGGACAGGCTTCAAGATTGCATTAATAATTTTGAATATGACAGAATTTTGGACATAATCAAGATCAGCGAGAACCAGTAAATACCCGATGACTTCAACTTTACCTAAAACCAATCGAGCTAATATTTTAGTAGTGGACGACACGCCCGAAAACCTGCGGCTGCTGGCAGGAATTTTGAGCGAAAAAGGCTATCTAGTTCGCCCGGTTCCCAACGGCAAGCTAGCACTGTCTGCCTCTCAAAAAATGCCCCCGGATATAGTGCTGCTGGATATTATGATGCCGGAGATGGACGGCTATGAAGTTTGTCAGCGGCTCAAAGATTGTGAAGTAACAAAAGACGTTCCCGTGATTTTCATCAGTGCGATTAACGACGTGACGGATAAAGTTAAAGCTTTTGCAGTTGGGGGAGTGGACTTTATTACCAAACCGTTTCAGGTTGAAGAAGTTTTAGCCAGGATAGAAACTCATTTAAAAATTTGTTCGCTGCAACAAACTTTGCAAGAAAAGAATCAAGATTTAGCAACTGCGATCTACCAACTGCAAGCCACCCAAGAGCATTTGATTCAATCGGAAAAAATGGCAGCCCTGGGACAACTGATTGCTGGCATTGCCCACGAAATCAATACCCCCCTGGGCATTATAGGTTCTTCTATTAATAATATAGCTAATTTTTGGGACGACAATTTAGAAAAAATGCCTCAATTTTTTCAAGAACTTTCTGAAGAAAGCCAAGCTTATTTCTTGAGTTTACTGTACAGAGCTACCCATCAAGAAACTTCATTTACCAGCAGAGAGAAGCGGAAATTTAAGCAGAAGTTGACGGGGGAGTTGATGGCAGAATCTGTTGAAAATCCCGAGGAAATTGCCGATACTTTAGTTGACATGGAGATTTACGAAATAGAACCATTATTGCCACTTTTTAAATTGCCGGATTGGGAACTTGTTTTACATACTGCTTACCAGTTTGCGAGCTTTAAAAAAAGTATTAGCCTGATCCAAAGAGCAACAGCGAAGTCGGGAAAAGTAGTATTTGCCTTGAAAACCTACGCTCATTTCGATAGCAAACAAGAAAAAGTCCAGGCGAACTTGCACGACGGGATTGAAACGGTGTTAACCCTTTATCAAAATCAACTGAAACACGGTATAGAAGTAATTAAAAATTATGGAGATTTACCCAAAATTATGTGCTATCCAGATGACTTAAATCAAGTTTGGACGAATCTCGTTCACAATGCCCTGCAAGCAATGGATTATAAAGGTATTTTGACGATTGAAACTCAGCACCAAGATGCAAATATTTTCGTCAAATTTACTGATAACGGCAAAGGCATTCCCCCAGAAGTTATGCCCAAAATTTTTCAGCCATTTTTTACGACTAAATCTGCGGGCGAAGGTAGCGGTTTGGGATTGGATATTGTGAGAAAAATTGTTGAAAAACACGAAGGCACAATTGCTGTAGAGTCTATACCGGACCAGACAACTTTTACAGTCTCGCTGCCAATCTATTAAACAAAACTTACCCGCAGGAGGCTGATTTCCCGTGACACTCGTGGCAGTTTGGCAAATACAAGATTTATTGCGAGAAACCGCGTTTCTGTTCGGAAGTTCTATTAAGATAAGATAGGGGACAGATATTCTGCATCTTCACCCGAAATCAAAACGTAGAAGCAAGTGAAGTTAGTAAGCCCACTAAAACTAAAGCAGAGAGGAAAAGATGAATAAACCTGTAATTCTTTGCGTTGACGATGAACCCGATATATTGAATAATCTCAAGATACAGCTAAAGAATGAATTTAAAAATGATTACTTTTATGAATTAGCTGAAAGTGGTGATGAAGCTTTAGATTTACTTAAGGATTTTCAAGAAGAAGTTCAGGTTATTGTGGTTATTTCTGATTGGCTGATGCCGGGAATTAAAGGTGACGAACTTTTAATTAAAGTTCATCAAAAATATCCTAAAATTATTAAGGTGATGTTGACGGGACAAGCGGATGCAGCGGCACTTCAGCGGGCAGTACAAGAAGCAGATTTATACTGTTGTTTGTACAAACCGTGGCAGAGCAAAGAGTTAATAGAGACTATAAAATCTGGGCTGGCTAAGTTATGAAAAAACCTGTGATTGTTTGTATTGATGATGAACCTGATGTTTTGAACAGTTTAAAAATTGAACTGAAAAAGGCGATCGGCGATCGGTGTATTATTGAAACGGCGGAAGGGGGGGCTGATGCTTTAGAGTTACTGGCAGATTTGCAGGCCGATGAATACGAGATTGCTTTGGTGCTTTCCGATTATATCATGCCGGATATTAAAGGGGACGAACTGCTCAGACGAATTCACGAACGCTCGCCGGATACGCTGACTATTATGCTGACGGGGCAAGCAGATTTGGAAGCCCTGAGCAATGCTATCAAGTATGCTAAATTGTACCGTTATATCCCTAAACCTTGGCAAAATGAAGACTTAAAATTAACGGTAGTAGAAGCAATTCACAGTTACTTGCAAGACCAAAAGTTAACAGATGAAATCCTGAAGCGACAAGCAGTCAACGAAGAGTTGAAGCTAGCAAATGAGGCGCTGTCTGCGAGTGAAAGTCGCCTGAGTCAATTTTTAGAAGCTTTGCCAGTGGGGGTATCTGTTTATAATCCCGACGGATCGATCGCCTATTTCAACCAGACAGCGGGGGAATTGCTGGGTGCAGACACTATCTCGGAAAGCACTGCGGAACAATTAGCTGCAACTTATCAACTTTATGTTGCCAATACTGATGAGCTTTACCCGCCGGATAATCTGCCAATTTTGCGGGCACTGAAAGGAGAATTTGTCAAGGTTGACGATGTAGAAATCCGTCAAGATGGAAAAGTAATTGCGATCGAGATCAATACCACGCCGATTTTTGACGCTAACGGAAATATTGCTTATGCGATCGCAGCTTTTCAAGATATTAGCGATCGCAAACAAGCCGAAAAAATATTAGCCGATTACCAGCGCACCTTAGAAGCCCAAATTGACGAACGCACAGAACAACTGCAACAAGCAAAACAAGCTGCTGAAGCCGCAAATAAAGCTAAAAGCACGTTTCTTGCCAATATGAGCCACGAGTTGCGCACGCCTCTCAATTCCATACTCGGGTTTGCGCAAATCATGGAGCCCAGCCCGAATCTTACTGTCGAAAACCAAGAAAATATGAGAATTATTCGCCGTAGTGGCGAACACTTGCTCACCTTGATCAATGAAGTCTTAGACTTGTCAAAAATCGAAGCGGGGCGGATGACGATCGACCCGAAAAACTTCGACCTCTACCGCTTGCTTGACGATTTGCAAGATATGTTTCAACTGCGGGCACTAAGTCAAGATTTGCAGTTGCTTTTTCAGCGGGAGGATGGCGTTCCTCAGTACGTGCGCACTGATGATATTAAACTGCGGCAAGTGCTGATTAATCTTCTCAGCAATGCGATTAAATTTACGCAAGCAGGCGAAATAATCTTAAGAGTTAGAAAGTTAGAAACTTCGGGTTTTTGTGATTTATTAGACCGTCCAACAGCTTGCTTTGATACCACAACAAGTATTCGGGATTTTGCCCTAAATAGCACTGATTTTGCAATGGTTAAATTGAGGGAAGAGGCTGAGGATTTAACTGTTCCGGGTTTTTGGCTGCAGTTTGAAATAGAAGATACAGGAGTTGGGATGGCTCCGGAAGAATTGGGCAATATTTTTAAGGCATTTGTGCAAACAGCTTCCGGTCAAAAAAGTCAGAAAGGCACGGGTTTAGGATTGAATATAAGCAGTCAATTTGTCCGCCTGATGGGAGGAGAAATCGTCGTAGAAAGTCAACTGGAAGTCGGCACTACTTTTAAATTTGAAATTCCAGTCGGTGCGGTTTATGCTGCTGATATTCCCAGAGAGCAAATTAACCGCGAAGTTATTGGGTTGGAACCAAATCAACCGTGCTACCGCGTTTTAATTGTAGACGATCGCGAAGACAACCGCCAACTTTTAGTCAAAATGCTTTCTCCCTTGGGTTTCGAGCTCCAAGAAGCCACCAACGGTCGCGAAGCAATAGAAATGTGGGAAAATTGGCACCCGCACTTAATTTTGATGGATCTGCGAATGCCAGTGATGGACGGCTACGAAGCTACTAAAGAAATTAAGGCGGCTATACAGCAGAGAGAGCAAGAGCGACAAGAAAACAGGGAAATGAATATGAACGCTCCCGAATCCCCGATTCCGAAGATAATTGCTTTGACAGCTAGTACAATTGAAGGAAGGCGATCGTTTGCTTTATTGGTCGGCTGCGACGATTTTATTAGCAAGCCTTTCCGTAAAACAGAGATATTTGATACCCTCAGCAAACATTTGGGGGTGAAGTATGTCTACTCTAACTCAACGGAGTTTATCTCCACAGGCGATCGAAATAATCTATCTGCTTCCCCCTCTAATGCTGTACTTGCTTGTTTGCCCAAACTTCCTGAAGAATGGATAAACAACATTAAGCAGGTAATCCGCAGTGCTGATTTTGACTTAATTTCCAGGACAATCGAGGAAATAAGGGACGCTCATCCTGAATTTGCCACAATCCTCCAGGGTCATCTCGATAATTTTGATTACCAGAAAATTTTCAATTTAATTGCCGAGGCGGAGGAATTAGATAATGCAGATCAATTCGGAAAAAAGTGAAAACTATCAAGCAGATATTTTAGTAGTTGACGATACGCCCGATAATCTGCGTTTGTTAATTAGAATTTTGCAAAAAAACGGCTATAAAGTTAGACCTGTTACTAATGGTTTTTCTGCCATAGATGCGATTCAATCTAGCGCACCAGATTTGATTTTACTCGATATTATGATGCCGGATCTAGACGGCTACGAACTGTGTCAAAAACTGAAATCAAAACCGGAATTTAGGGAAATTCCCATCATTTTTCTCAGCGCGCTAGAAGAAGGAATAAATAAGGCAAAAGCTTTTGAAGTGGGCGGAGCAGATTATATCACAAAACCTTTTCAGGTGAAAGAAGTATTGGCGCGAGTGAGCAATCAACTTACTGTGCGTTCATTGCAAATGCAATTGCAAGAAAAAAATCAAAAGTTGACCCGTCAAAACGTCCAGTTGCACCAGGAAATCGCGGAACGCCGCCAGGTTGAAATGGCAACGACGTTGCTGCTGAAGGCAACTCAAGCTATTAGCAAATCTGAGGATTTTGACTCTGCTATAGATGTGATTTTAGGTTTAATTTGCAAAACTATTGAATGGAATCTGGGCGAAGCTTGGATTCCTTGCAGTGAGGGCGTTTTAAAATGCGCTACAGGCAGGTACGTCAGCGACTTGAGTTTTGCCCAATTCCGACAAACAAGTTGGCAGTTAACTTTTGCTCCCGGTGTGGGACTCCCGGGGAGGATTTGGCAGTCGCAGCAGTCTGAATGGATCGAGGATGTTTCTACTGCACCGGATCAAGTTTTTTTGCGATCGGAAATTGCGGCGGTTGTGGGATTGAAAGCGGCTTTTGGGGTGCCAATATTGGCGGACAACCAAGTGTTAGCTATTTTGATTTTTTATCGCGAGAAAGCTCTTCCATGTCAGCCGCGCTTGTTGGAATTAGTGAGCGCTGTTGCTACGCAGCTCGGTTCGCTTATTCAGCGCAAACAAGCTGAGGCTGCCCTGAAATTGCAGCAAGAGCAAACAGAGAAATTGCTGCTGAATATTTTACCGAAACCTATTGCCGAACGCTTGCAAAAAGAGCAAAAGTTGATAGCGGACCATTTTGATGATGTCAGCGTATTGTTTGCTGATTTGGTGGGTTTTACAGAGTTTTCTGCTCAAAAAACTCCGACGCAGTTGGTAGAAATTTTGAACGGAATTTTCTCGGAGTTTGATAGGTTGTCTGAGTTGCACGGGTTGGAAAAAATTAAGACTATTGGGGATGCTTACATGGTGGTTGGGGGTTTGCCAACGCCGCGGGAGGATCACTCTGAGGCGATCGCACTTTTAGCTTTGGATATGCAGGCAGCTTTGAGAAGGTTTAATTTCACAATTGGAGAAAATTTTCAACTGCGGATCGGGGTTCACAGCGGTTCGGTGGTGGCGGGAATTATTGGGATTAGCAAATTTAGCTATGATTTGTGGGGGGATACTGTTAATGTTGCTTCCCGGATGGAGTCCAACGGATTGCCTGGTAAAATTCAAGTGACGGCGGCGACTTACGAGCGTTTGAAAGACCAGTTTGTTTTTGAAGAACGGGGTGAGATCCCGATTAAAGGTAAAGGAAATATGCTGACTTACTGGTTGATTGAAGCACAAAGTAAATATTTTTGAGTTTTCGCGGTCAATTTCAATTAATCTTAAAATAAGATGTAATTTGCACGAGTCATGAGGGCTAATCCTTTGCAAACAGTTGAACCAAAATCGCCGACAGCATTGAAAAGAGTCCTAGTTATTTTGATGTCATTGCTAGCAGTAGCAATACTGTCGATCGCAATTTTTATCGCTATACCTGGAGAAAAAACAGTGTTTGCTGGAAAAAGACCTGCCAATATCGGCATTGTGTCAGGAAAACTCGCAGCGTGCCCGAGTTCCCCCAACTGCGTCAGCAGCTTCAGTCAAGATGCCGAACATAAAATAGAGCCTTTGGCATACACTTCGTCCCAGAGTGAAGCGATGGCAAAGCTCAAAGCGGCGATCGAGTCTTTGGCAAAAACTAAGATTATCACGGCAACTGATAATTACCTCTATGCGGAGTTCACCAGTGCTTTGATGGGGTTTGTTGATGATGTTGAATTTTTGGTAGATGATGGAGCAAAAGTTATCCATGTGCGATCGGCTTCCCGTCTGGGAGAGTCAGATTTAGGAGTTAACCGCAAAAGGATAGAGTATTTCGCGCAACTCCAACCGTTCTAGCCCTTCTACCTAGCATTTCTAGGATAACCCATCTTGCAAGGTGTTCAAGGTCACTTGTTACCCTACGACTAATCAGCTTAATTGAATGCCTGCTAGGAATATTAGACCTCTTGCAAAAATGCACCAGACCCCTCCCCAACCCTCCCCGAACTCGCGGTTCGGGAGCCTAATTTTTCCGGCTTCCCCCCAAGGCTTGGGGGGACCGGTGGGGGGTGAGTTTTTGACTTTTGCAAGAGGTCTAATTTTCCCGTAAAATCAAAACAGTCTACCCACAACCAACACGCTACCTGTGGCAAAGTCAACTGAACCCAACAATCCAGAGAGGCCGAGCGAACTTGCCCGATCGCCTCTGTACGACCTATCCTTAGAACTCAAAGCCCGAATGGTGCCCTTTTCCGGGTGGGAGATGGCGGTGCAGTATGCAGGCATCAGCAGCGAACACCAAGCAGTACGCCAGCAAGCAGGAATGTTCGACATTTCCCACATGGGAAAATTTAGCTTGAGAGGGAAACAATTAATAGAAAAATTTCAACCCTTAGTACCCTCAGACTTGAGCCGCTTGCAACCCGGTCAAGCTCAATATACAGTCTTGCTAAATGCCAAAGGCTGCATCTTAGACGACATTATTTTCTACTGCCAAGAACCCGACGCTATCACTAGGGAAGAACGGGCAGTAATTATTGTCAATGCCGCCACTCGCATCCCAGACAAAGCATGGCTCACCACTCACTTAGAATTGAGCGGACTCTGTTTTACCGACATCTCCGAAGATAAAGTTTTAATCGCAATTCAAGGACCGGAATCTCTCAAATATCTCCAGCCTTTTGTAGAAGACAACCTCGCACCAATTAAGGCCTTCGGTCACTTAGAAACAAATCTGTTGGGACAGCCGATTTTTATCGCCAGAACAGGTTACACCGGCGAAGATGGGTTTGAAATCATGGTGGATGCCGAAGTAGGAAAAGAACTGTGGCGAAAATTGTTAGCTGCTGGCGTTGTACCCTGCGGTTTGGGTGCCAGAGATACCTTGCGTTTAGAAGCAGCAATGGCTCTTTACGGTCAAGATATCGACGACAATATCACGCCTTTAGAGGCTGGATTGGGTTGGGTAGTTCACTTCGACACCAAAGGCGATTTTATTGGTCGCGAGGTTTTGGAACAGCAGAAAGCGAATGGAGTATCAAAGCGGTTGGTAGGGTTAGAAATGCAGGGGCGGCACATTGCACGCCACGGCTATCCGGTAATATTTGAAGGCGAAACAGTAGGAGAAGTTACTAGCGGTACATTATCGCCGACATTGAATCGACCAGTAGCCCTCGCCCTTGTTCCGGCAAAATTAGCGAAAATCGGTCAGGAATTAGAAATCGAAATTCGCGGTAAAAACTATCCGGCTAGTGTGGTGAAAAAACCATTTTATCGATCGCCAAACCGACCTAGTTAAATTAAGTAGGCGAGCATTAATTCAGGGGCGTTGCTCAGAGCAACGGCTCACAAGAAAGTGTAAGTGTATTTGTTGTGGAACGGGCTTCTAGCCCGTTGCTCATAATTGTGGTCAAAAAGACTGATCTACTAGCTTAGCAAATTTTCGCAAAGTTGCAGCATAGCGATCGCCCGCCACATCCATCAAATCATTATGACCAAAAATTTCAAAGGTGGTACCCGCCACGTGATTTATCCGTGGAATCAATCCCAAATCGATTTTCGAAAATCCTCAAGAAAGAGCATTTATCTCGCGCAAGTCAATCTAAAATCTAAAATCTAAAATCTAAAATCGATTGAGCGGCTCCATCAACCCAAAAATTTAATTTTGGCTGCTTCGCCGCTGCAAACAACTGCTCTCCATGCCAAAAAAGCACCACGTCATCAGCCTTACCGTGAATCACCAAAACAGGCGATCCAACGAAAGCCAATATTATCAATATTCACAAACTTATCAAAGGGTAAAATCGGAATCCGCGTCAACACCCGAAAAGCCGAGACAAAGGAACTTTCAACCACCAAACCGCCGACTTTTTGGCGCGAAGCCAAATCAATTGTCGGCCCACCGCCCACAGAACGGCCGTAAAGAATAATTTGCTTTGCAGGTACTCCCAACTGTTGGGTTAAATAATTGTAAACAGCATCAATATCACGATAAGTATTATACTCAGAAGGATTTCCCTGGCTCGTGCCGTAACCTTGATAATCATAGGCAAACACAGCAAACCCGCTATCTCGAATCTCTCTGAGCAGCCACAAAATGCCGTCCAAGTTTTCTGCATTGCCGTGACTGTAAAGTATGGTATATTTAGCTTGCGGGTTAGGAAAATGACCAGTAGAAATTTTCACGCCATTAGCTGAGCCAACTTTGATAACTTCCCTGCTCTCACTCTGACTAGATGGGGGAGGTTGAAAAATTAGCCGTTCTGAAAAAAAGAAAGCGTAAAAACACAGAAATGCCTAAACAAAGATTAGAGATTTCATAAGTCGTTTGATAGAAAATTCTCCGAAAAGCAAGCGTTTAATATTTTTTTTGTTCCAGTTAGCCATCACTAAATGCCCATAGTTCACTAAGATTTATCGGAAAATTGGGTAAAAGCCCCTTCTTAATAGGACGGCTTTAATTGATTGCCGACTTGTGTTTTAATCGTTTAGTGGCGTCAATATCTATTTTTCAAATTTCCTTGCATTCTATTTAAAATAGAATACAATGATACTATACCACAGGTAGAATAACCGCCGATACAAATGAGACACCAAG
>NZ_JAUBVJ010000068.1:0-29274 GCF_036702785.1 Microcoleus sp. AR_TQ3_B6
AGCATCTATAACTGGATGGGATTACATTTTGTCAGCCCTAGCTACTGTTGCATGATTTTTGAAAATTGGTATAAATACATTGCCATCAGCGCCGACGGGGAAACTATTGTTAGTGGGGGTAATAAGCGAACAATCCAAGTGTGGGAAGTGCCGTAAAGTTTCAATCGCCCTTCAACCATCAAACTCAGAAATTAAAAAACAATGACATAAATTTCCTAACATAACTATGAAAGTTCCTTAATGAAGCGCTGTATTGAAACGCTCGAAATTAAACCTATAAAGTGTGTAAAATAAAAAAATCATGCCTTACAGTCAATTTACTACGATCGCCAAAGCGAAACAAGCTTTCGCTCTCACAGTCCAAGAGGGAGATCGTTTTATACCGCCGCTAAGCCCGATCGCACCCTCAGACATTCTCAGCGGCACCCTCAAAGATAGCCTCCCCATCGTCGCTATATCGGGAAGTGAAAAAGCGCGATCGGAAGGAATTATCTATCCCGTACTGCTGGAAGTGAGGCGGATTCTCGATCGCAAAATTAGCCTTTTCTCCGGCGAAGACTTCACCATCGACGAAGCTGTCGGGCTCAATGGAGTGTTTGATTTTCTGCTGGCGCGATCGGCCGAAGTCCTAGAAATTGAAGCCCCCGCCGTTGTAATTGTCGAAGCTAAAAAGACCGACCTCAAAAGCGGATTGGGTCAGTGTATTGCCGAAATGGTTGCCGCTCAACGCTTCAATCAAGCTAAAGAAAAAAACATCCCCATCATCTATGGGAGCGTGAGTAATGGCATTCAATGGCAATTTATCAAACTAGAAAACCAAACTGTGACGATCGACTTATCCGTCTATCCTCTGCCCCCTGTGGAGCAAATCCTCAGCTTTTTCGTTTGGATGATGCAGAATGGTGCCGTTAGCTCAGAAACAATTTAACCTTCCAAGGCCGCCAAAAGACACAGCAACAAAGCTTCCGTCCACTCGACTACAGCACCGTAAGTATCTCCCGTGTGGCCGCCCAAACGGTGGTTAAACCAGGCTCCGGCAAAAATCCCGATCGCACTTCCCCCCAAAGCCATCCCCACCGCCAACAGCCACCGATCGCCCTCCAAGACAACTTGCATCACGCTCAAACTCAGCAGCAACAGCACTCCGGGGATAAAATCAAAAGGAGAATAAATCGATTCTTTGTGAAAAGCTCCTTTACCCTCAGCCCGGAGATAGGGATAGCGGGCGATCGCCACCAGTTGGCCCCACCTCCCCCAACCCGCCACACCCATCAAAGCCAGCCACCGATAGTTATTCAAGTCCGAGAGAGCGGCAGTTTTCAGCAGGACGATCGCGATCGCAGCCATCGCGCCAAAGGCTCCTGTAACGCTGTCCCGCATGACTTCCAGCCTGCGCACGGGGTCTGGTACAGCCAGCCCGTCCGCTGCGTCCATTGCCCCGTCAAGATGCAGCCCGCCAGTCACCGCGATGCCCAAGACTACCACCAAGGCCGATCGAGTCAGAGCAGGCATTCCCAACAACTGCAGCCCAACATCCGCCAGTCCCAGCATCCCCCCAATCAAAAGCCCGATCGCCGGTGCCAAGCGAGCAATGCCCCGAAACTCCAAAGTCCAAGACATCGGTACTGGCAAACAAGTATAAAAAGCGACGGAGGCTGCTATGGCAGCACCTTGATTCCGGAAAAAGTTGATTGTAGACCGAACCCATTTATCATCCACCATAAGATTGAAAGTTTTTCATGTGGTATACAGTTGTCAATCCCTTAGCGTGTGCCAGAATTGGAGCTGTAACACCCTAGTCCTTTGGATTGGGCATTCCTCCTGTCGCCTGCTCTTTTCCCCAGAAAACCTCTGCCGACAGCGAGCCCGAAGCTCCCTCTCTAAAATGACTAAACTCAAGATCCGCGTTTCCCGTACCAAGAATTCTAGCTAACTCCCTGATTTCCAAGACGGGAACATACTACAACAGAGGCTTTTACTACATGAGTCACGACCAATTAAATAACAGGGTAGTTGCTCCTTGCATCATCGATACAGGGATTGTCGTCAACAAACGCGATATCAAAAGATTGCTGTTTGATTTAGGACGTGTCCGCTACCTTCACATACAAGATGGCCAGATTTACAGCGAAGGGGAAGGCTATGTACTCGAAGTCTTCGCCAACCCCCACCGTTCTACCCTGATTGCCAACCATGCGCTTTATTTGAACGTGTATAGTTTTGATTACCTGGAACTGAAACAGTCCCCTGAAGATGGTGCTTATTTTGACTTAATTCAAGACGGAAGGCTGTTGCGGTTAATTCCCCTCTCCAATCCTTTGCAAGAGCAAGTCGCCCGGAATTTAAATGCTGCGGCTTTGGATGCGGTTGTCGATCAGGTACTCTCCGGCAACTGGGATCTGCATTTGGATGAGGATGATTCCCCGTTTTAATCGTCAGTCAGTCGATTTGAGATTTTAGATTTTAGATTTTAGATTTACTTGCAGCATTGAATCTGGGAGTTAGAACTAAGGTCTAAAATTTTTTGCCCTCCATGACGATTGTCGGAAACTTGTATCCGTTTTTGGGCGGGGTCATGAGTTTTTTGTCGCGATGTCATCAGAAAACAGGGTAGAAACCCCGTCCTTATAGGACGGCTTTACTCTTCAATTGCATAAGTTCCATGTAAATAAAAATACGCATAAATAGTACCATTTTGTGCGCTGCCAATATGGTACTATTTTAGATAGTAAATCAACCCCGCTATGAAAGCAAGATATCGCTACAGATTCTATCCAACAGACCAACAACGACAGAGTTTAGCTCAGTTGTTCGGTTGCATTCGGGTAGTCTGGAACGATGCTTTAAATTTGTGCAAAAGTTCGGAAAAATTGCCCAATTACAATCAACTGTCAGGTTTATTAACTGCATCCAAAAAGACTCAAGAGCGGAGTTGGCTTAACAATGTGTCTTGCGTTCCATTGCAACAATCTCTGCGGCACTTATCAGTAGCATACAAAAAATTTTTCAATTCCCGCAAGGGGAAGAGAAAGGGAATAAAAGTTGGGACACCCAAGTTTAAGAAAAAGACCAACAGCCAATCTGCGGAGTTTAACAAATCCGGGTTCTCTATTAAGGGATGCCAAGTCTACTTAGCTAAGGTAGGAGATGTCAGTCCGATTTCGCCTGTGGGAATTCCTTCAGAACCGGGATCGGTAACGGTAATTAAGGATTGTGCAAACCGCTACTTCCTCAGTTTTGTAGTCGAAATAAATCCTGCAAGTCCGCTCCCGAAGAACCAATCAGTTGGGATAGACTTGGGGCTAAAAACTTTTGCCTCCCTCAGTGATGGAACGCAGGTAAAAAGCCCGGATTACTCGAAACCAGACCGCAAAATCAGGAAGTTGCAAAGGAAGTTAGCCCGCCAACCGCATGACTCAAGGCGCAGGAACAAGACTCGAATTCGGATAGCCCGCCAGTACAACAAGATAGCAGACACCCGCGCCGATTTCCTGCACAAATTGTCAACCAAAATAGTCAGAGAAAACCAAACTGTTGTTTGGGAAGATTTAAACGTGTCGGGGATGGTAAAAAATCGACGCTTGGCAAGAGCAATTAGTGGGCAAGGATAGTATCAATTCCGAGTTCTCTGCGAAGCTAAGTGCGATAAGTTTGGACGCGATTTCAGGGTAATTAGTAGGTGGGAGCCTACCAGTCAAGTTGGCTCTGAATGCGATTTTAGATGGGGAAAGTTAGACCTTTCTGTTCGCGAAGTTGTCTGTATCAATTGCAGGACGCATCACGACAGAGACGGAAATGCCGCTAAAAATATAGAGAAAGTCGGGATGGGATATCGCCACGACTCTAAACGGACGCAGAGGGAAAGTAAGACTACGACCGTAGCATCTCCCAATGAAGCGTCAAGAATTACTGCCTTTTTAGGGCGGTGATTCTTGTAAAAATTCATTGAGTTTATAGGCAATTATAAACAATAATTGTATTATGTTGTGAGTGGTGAACAAGGAATAGGCATAGCCCAAAGAGCGGAAGTCCCAAATGCAACTAACAGAGAGGCACATCATTAAATCAACGGAACACCGTTTCGCCCAGATTGACTCCCTAGCTTTCAAGTCCAAAAACCTCTACAATGCCACTAATTACGTCATTCGTCAGAGCTTTATTTATGGATGGAACTATGTCAATTACAACGAAATGAATCGTTTGATGAAGTCTCACGAAGCATATAAGGCTTTGCCTGCTTTCGGTCAGTCAGCAAATCTTGATGGTGCTAGACAAGGGAAATCGTTTTTTGAAGCCGTTAAAGCTGACCAAGCAGACTCTTCAAGATTCACGGGTCGCCCGAAACTACCAAAGTACAAAGATAAGATCACAGGGCGAAACCTTCTCGTCTACACGATTCAAGCGATTAGTAGCAAACAGTTGAAGAAGGGAGTTATTAAAATTTCTGGGACTGACTTTTTAATCAAAACTAAAGTCAATCCCAAGCAGATTTGTCAAGTTAGAGTGGTTCCGAAATGTGATTCCTATGTAAGGGAGGTAATTTATGATGAACCGGAGTCCACCATCAGCAATGCCAACTCTTTAGTTAGTATTGATTTAGGATTGGATAATTTAGTGGCGTTAACTTCAAATCAACCGGGATTTATCCCTTTGTTGGTTAACGGGCGACCATTGAAATCGATCAACCAGTTCTATAACAAGCGAAAAGCACGACTACAATCCCAGTTAAAAAGAAATCGTCAAACCACACCCCGGATGAGCGCGCTTAACTCGCTGGCTCAATCAAAAAGTTGATAATTACTTGCATCATGCTAGTCGTGTGATTGTTGACCATTTGGTAGCGAAACAAATTGGAACACTAGTAATCGGCAAAAATGCACAGTGGAAAACCGATATCGGTCTAGGTAAACAAACTAACCAAAATTTTGTCAGTATCCCTCACTCTCGATTAATTGAGATGTTAGAATACAAAGTTCGGTTGGTGGGAATCACAGTGATTGTCCAGGAAGAATCCTACAGGTCCAGAGCAAGTTTTGTGGGTTTAGACCCAATGCCTGTTTATGGAAAAACAGAAAAAGAGCCTGTGTTTACAGGGGGGCGGATTAAGCGGGGTTTGTACAAAACATCGACTGGTCAGCTAATTAATTCCGATGTGAATGCAGCGTACAATATCCTCAGAAAAGCTTTTCCCTTATGCGTTTAGCACTCTTGATAGGGAGCTGGGTAGTTGGGCCAAGGCGGGTCGATCCGCTCAAAGTAAAAGTGAAAGGGGAGGGGCTTAACGCCTCCCATGTCTATAAATGACTATACTTTTGCCAGCTATATCAACAACAATAGATTAGATAACACGGACGGCCGAGTAGCGGTTAACGATCGTCGGGGACTAATGACTGAAGACAAGACGGGATTTTCTTTTAAATGTCAGGCTAATTGCAGCCATACCCAAGCGCGTGCAGGGGTTTTTGCCACTCCCCACGGTGTTGTGGAAACGCCTAAATTTATGCCCGTGGGGACGCTAGCTAATGTCAAAACTTTGACACCGGCACATCTTGAGGCGGCGGGTTCTCAAATGGTTTTGGCAAATACTTATCACTTGCACTTGCAGCCGGGGGAAGCGATTGTCGCAGGCGCTGGCGGCTTGCACAAATTTATGGCTTGGCCGGGCCCGATGCTGACGGATTCAGGCGGCTTTCAGGTGTTTAGCTTGAGCCAAATGCGCAAGATTACTGATGATGGGGTGACTTTTCGCTCTCCCCGCGATGGCCGCATGATTAATTTGACGCCGGAACGATCGATCGAGATTCAGAATCAGTTGGGCGCCGATGTGATTATGGCCTTTGACGAGTGCCCCCCTTACCCCGCTACGCGGGAGGAGGTGGAGGCGGCAACAAATCGCACTTACCGCTGGCTGCAACGCTGTATTCAAGCTCACTCGCGTCCGGATCAAGCTTTGTTCGGAATCGTGCAGGGGGGCGTTTTCCCCGATTTGCGATCGCGCGCGGCGAACCAGTTGGTAGATTTGGATTTGCCCGGTTACGCCATCGGCGGGGTTAGCGTCGGGGAATCGGGGGATTTGATCGCAGAGATTGTGAAGGTGACAGCGCCCCTGTTGCCGCCAAATAAACCGCGTTATTTGATGGGGATTGGGACTTATCGGGAAATGGCGCTGGCGGTGGCGAGTGGCGTAGATATGTTTGACTGCGTGATTCCGACTCGGCTGGCCCGCCACGGGACGGCTTTTGTGGGTGGGGAACGCTGGAATTTGAAAAATGCTCGGTTCCGGGAGGATTTTGCTCCCCTGGATGAGTCTTGTCCTTGTTATACCTGCCAAAAATTCAGTCGGGCTTATTTGGCCCATTTGGCGCGGGCTAACGAAGTGCTGGGGTATACTTTGCTGGCGCTTCACAATGTGACGGAGTTGATTCGCTTTACAGGGAGGATGCGGGAGGCGATTTTGGCCGATCGATTTACTGAAGAGTTTGCCGGCTGGCTCGCACCAAGAGTCGATCGATCGTGATTGCCTGGCGTGAAGATATGCGACAATTATGAAAATTGTGTTGGATAGGTAGGTTGATTCATGGAAGCTGCATTACTCTTAGCAAAACTGCCCGAAGCTTATTCGATTTTTGAGCCTTTGGTTAATGTGTTGCCGGTCATTCCCGTGTTTTTCTTGCTGCTGGCTTTTGTTTGGCAGGCGGCTGTAGGATTCAGATAAGTTTGATTTCATTAAAAACAGGGGCAATTTACAAATCGCCCCTGTTTTTAGCTATTAAGTTTTTTCCGAATGCCGAATGCCGAATGCCAAGGAACCTCTGAGTCCTGACTCACGATCGATAATTCATCGGTGTATCCCTGGCAAAATCCCTGTAGTGCGTTCCTTCAGCTACCGCCGATCGCACTTTTGAATGCCGGTCTTTCTGACATCCGCTTGATGTAATCTACAACTGCCGGATAAGCACTAAGGTCTAGTTTTAGCATCATTGGAATGTAGGCTAAAATTGACCCGACTGCTGCGTCGGCTACGCCGAATTCATCGCCCATTAAAAAAGGCTGTTTCTCGAAGATTTCATTTAACGGTTTTAACAAGCGGGGAGTTTCGCGATCGCGAGTTGCTTCTGTAAATATTCCCGGCCCGAGGGTAGCGTTAGCAAACATGACCCACTGCACAATTTGAGCTTGCTCCTCCAAACTCCCGGGCATTTTACCATATTTTTGAGCTAAATACAGCAGAATTGCGCCGGATTCCCAAAGTTTCAAATCTCCGTCAACAATTGCCGGTACTTTGCCGATCGGGTTAATTTCGAGATACTCTGGCTGCAAGTGTGCCCCTGCTTGCATATCCAGCATCACGAATTCGTAGGGAACCGCTATTTCTTCTAGATACCACTTGACTATTGACGCCCTGCTGCGGGCTCCGCCGTAAAGTTTCAGCACGGAATTGTTATCCTTTAACGCAATATTATTATTGTAGCATTTGGGAATTGGGAATTGGGAATTGGGAATTGTAGCCACCCGAGACTCTGATGTCACTGTTCGACTAAGGACTAATGGCTAATGACTGAGGACTAATGACTAAGGACTACTGACTAATTACCGATAACTAATGGCACCTCTGTCAAGTGCAGAAACAAGATTCTGCTGCCAATAAAAATCAATATTGCTCCCCCCAATATCTCAATTTTATTAGCAAACAAGTTGCCGCACTTGTGTCCGATAAACACGCCTGCAAAGGCTAAAAAGAAAGTAATAAATCCGATCGCAGTCACCGCCAGAGCAATAGAATCTTTCAGGACAGCAAATCCGAGACCAACTGCGAGGGCATCGATACTCGTCGCCACCGACAGCGTTATCAAAGTCCCCGTATCTAACGGATTAAACTTTTTCTCGCATTCTTCGCTTTGCAGCGATTCGTAAATCATTCTACCGCCAATAAAACTCAAAAGCCCAAAAGCTATCCAATGGTCGATCGGTGTTATCAAAAAACTAAAACTCAGACCGATCAACCATCCTAGGACGGGCATTAAAGCTTGAAACACTCCGAAAAATAAGGCGATTTTTAAAGCTTTATTGACCTTCATGTGTTTGATTGCTAAACCGCTGGAAACAGCTACAGCAAAAGCATCTGCTGCTAGTCCCAAAGAAAGTAAAATAGTAGTGGCTGCATCCATTTTTGTAAAGTGTTCGGTATTATAAATAAAGTGTACGTCTTGACAATTTTAGTTTACACTAAACTTTGATAATATTGCGTTTTTATCATAATTTTTTCATTTTTATTTCAGATTTATTTCACAATTGGCGAGGGTTGAAAAAATCGGGGCTTAGCTGTATTCTGTAAAAGATTATTTATCCATTAGCCGAATTAACGATGCCGCAATCTAGATTGTACCAGCCCCTGCTACTCAGGTTACTGCACGGGGTTAATGCTGCGATCGCCCTTTTAGCAATTTTGAGTGCATTTGTGGTTTACAACACCTACGATGGGAGGTTGGGCAAAGTCCCCGTGCCTCAGATTGCAGATATTATCGGGATTCACGGCACTTTTGGCAAGATGTTGGTGTTAGGAGTAATGCCGACTTTTGCATTGTACAGTTTCCATGCAGGTCAAAAACGCTTGGTGCAGCCTGATTCTTTTGGGACACTAACGCAGTTGGGAAAACCGCTTTGGTGGTACAGTTTGCACCGGATTGTGAATACGTTGATGTTGCTAGCACTGACTTGGGCGATCGCTTCTGGCAGTATGGTTAAGGAAGAATGGCTGCCGGCTGGGGAATTGACCCAGGTTTGGTATTATTTGCACGCTTCTGGTTGGGCAGTATTGGTGTTTTGTCTGGCAATGCACTTATTGATGAGTGCGAAAGTGGGGGGTTTGCCGCTAATTTTGTCGATGTTTGATGCCGCATATCGCCCGGAGGATTCGCCGGCTGCTTGGTGGAAGAAAATTCGGTCTTTGGTCGATCGCTCTTAATTTGAAAATGAACAAAAATATTTTATTAATTGTTGCGGAAGTCTTGGTAATGGGAGGTTGGTTGTTTGCGGTGGTTGCACCTTTATTATTTTCCTAATCCTATCATACAGCCGATTCCAGGTTTATGAATTACACACCAGCAACCGGGTTTCTTTACAGTTCTCGCATCATTACTGATTCTGTTGCTCGAAACCCGGTTTCTGGCGATATACCTCTACATGGAATATGCTGTATCAAGTTTAGTTAAAAAATCAGGACTAAGGCAAACTGGCACAATTGGTAGGGTGCCGCGGAACCTCACACCCTTGATAATCGCCCCATAACCGAGTCTGATATCATTCCGGCCTGACTGCCGGAATGATATCAAATCCTTGCTTCAAAAGTCTGGCGTAAAGTCTCATCAAGCTGCCAACAAATAATTCTCGCAATATTCATTTTTTTGACCCGCCCGTCAACAGTCAATCGATTTGAGATTTGAGATTTGAGATTTGAGATTGAACTGGTTCCTAGGCTCTTCCTCGCTATGCGATATAAGCGAGGAAGAGCCTCAATTGCGGAGGAAAATTGGAGGCACAACCTCCTTTCTCTGCGTTATCAGGTAGAGCCTGGAAGTCAAAAAACACAGTCATCAGTCAACAGTCATCAGTCAACAGTCATCAGTCAACAGTCAACAGTCAACAATGACGGATGGTGCAACCGGAATCGATATGGCACACCATACAAGCTGACTTAAGTGTGACATTTGGTCTTAGTCCTAAAAATGATAATCAGGTTTGTAGTGAGGACTTCAGCCGTCGGTTTTATGAGGACTAAAGTCCTCGCTACCAGCCGACATTAAGCTTTTCGTCGAGGGAGCTTGCAAGAGTTGCGACGGGTTTCCAAGGCGGCAAAATGCGATATCAAACGATCGGCAATTTTACCATAAACTCAGCACCGCCCCCAGTTTGAGATTTAATTGGAGATTCAACTGTAAGGCTACCACCGTGCAATTCTACAATAATTTTATAGCAAACCGACAGATCCAATCCGGTAAATTTTTTAAAGGATTTAGTATGGTCAAACTGCTCAAATATTCTGTCTAGAGTTTCCGGCGGAATTCGGGAGCCGTTGTGGGCGATCGATACTGCAATAAACCTACCTGGAGAATCCTCGACAATATTTGTTTTAATTGTAATAATTTGAGCCGAGTTTTCAATACTGTTAACAGCATCAATAGCATTGCTGAGGAGACTCGCGAATACCAGGCTCAGTTGACCGGGATAACACAAAATTGGCGGCAGGTTTTTGTACTCCTTGACTACTACTATTTTTTGCTCCAGCCGGCTCCCTAGCAACAGCAAAATATTTTCGATGCTTTCATTAAGGTTGGCGTGTTCTTTGTTGGGTTCGTCAGGAAGCGAAAATTTTCGCAAAGCCAGGACTATCTGGCGAATGCCATCGGCTCCTATTTTCAATAAATTGAGAATTTGCGGCAACTCTTGGCTGATAAAATCTAGGTCGCAGGTCTCTATTTCTTTGGCAATTCGCGGCACCAGTTGGGGATATTGTTCGCGATAGAGACTAATTATATTAAGCAAATCTTTGATATAATCGTTGAGGTGAATCAGGCGGCCGTAAATAAAGTTAATCGGGTTATTAATTTCCTGGGTAACTTCGGCGGCAAGTTGACCCACCATTGTTATTTTTTCGCTTTGTACTAAATGCTCTTCAGTTCTTCTAAGTTTGGCGAATACTTCTTCCAAAAGTTTGAGTTCTTCTTGAATTTGTCCCTGGAGTTGGGATTGGAAAATTGCGATTGCCAGCGAGTCGGCAATTGCTTCCAAAACTTCCACCTCGTCGGGAGTCGCAAACCGCCGGTTTGCAAAGGCGAACAGATATCCGAGCCGATTAGTCTGAGTTAATACGGGTACTGCTGCGTAGTGGCTGTTTGTGAGTTCGATATGGGGGCGTTCCTGAGACGCTGTGGCATCAGGGGCGGTGGTTTTATATAGCAGTATCGTTTCTTGGCGGTGAAGCCGTGCAGCTAAATCTCCAGAGGGCCCTCCTGGAGAACCGAAGATTCCCAAGCCCCCGGGCACACCTTCCCGGCAATATTCCCAGCCAAATTCTAAAGTATCTTGTCGGGGGTCGTACCATCCGAAAATTGCTCGATCGAGCTCCAGCAAAGTACCGAGTTCGTCTACTGTAGTTTGCATGATGAGATCGAGGTGCAAGCAAGCGCGAATGCGACCAGTCAAGCGGTGGAGAAGGGCTTCTGTGCGAGTGCGAATGCAATTTATGGCAAACAGCTTGAGTGCCACAATTGCGGAGAAAATAGCGGAGGCCGCAAGTACGGCGGCGGCTACAGCTAGTATATTGAAGGGGAGCAGTTCTTTTTCGAGATTGTCGCGGGGAATTACAAGGGCGATCGACCATTCCGCTTGTTCTAAAGGAAGATAGGCAACATAAACTCTGGCGTCGTTGATTTGAGTCAGCAAAATGCCCGTTTTTTGATAAACCATCTCCCGAGCTACATTGGTCAAATTAGCATCTGCAGACTCTAACAAACTCGGAGCCGGATTGTCGATATTTCCCATTAACCGAGGGTCGGGATGGACAATCGGCACTCCTTGAGAATTGAGAACAAAAGCGTAAGTTCCTGTCCCATATTCCAGCTTTCCTACTACTTCGGCAATTCGGTCGATGCTAATGACGCCGTTTATTACTCCGATCGGCTTGGATGCTGTTTTATCAAGAGAATTTGTCGAATTTGACCACACCGGAGCCGAAATGGGAACAATACTTTGTTTTTTGAGCGTGCGAGAAATGGTAGGATCTGAAACATAGACTTCCCCAGCCATTGCCTTTTTGAAGTGTAGGCGGTCGCTGACATTAATCAAGGCTCTGCCGACTTTTGTAGTGAAATAAGAACCGTCAGGAGCGATTAATGCCAAATGCTGGAATTCTTGCAGTCGATTTACTTCCGATTTTAAATAAGGCTCTGCCACTGACCAATCCATCGAACGAACCGGAGGAGAGTTGGCGAGGATTTCGAGTTCAGCCTTTCTACTGCCGATCCAGCGATCGATCTTGTGCGCGCGCTCCCTAACTTCTAACAAAGCATTGCGCTCTAAATTGTTGATAATCAAGCGGCGAACGCTTTGATAGCTGATACAACCAGTGATGCTAGCTGCCATAATTGTTACGCCCAAAATTAACAGCGCAGTTTTGTAGGGAAGATAGTATTCGCCCTTAAATCCCGCTGGCAATAGTCGAGTTAATTTCCACCACTTAACTCTCGCAAAGCTTCCCATTGTTTGACCAATTTATGAGATTGAACTCCTCAGCTCACCTACGATGTACTCCCAGCCTGCCAATAGTCTGAAACTACTAGCATTGAATAATTGCGGGGATTTTTGAAATTTTTCCCGCCAGCAGGTTTACCCTGTTAAACTGCAATAAAAAATTCTACTATCTTTTCTAGTAATTAAAAAAATTAATCAACAATTTAAGACTTTTCTTAACAGTCCTTAATAATTTATGTTGATTAAGTGATGTGCGCAGGCATCGCTCTAGGTTGAGATGTTCGGTGTTTGTCTTATGAGGTAAGATGCACGGGCAGCAGTACAGCCTACTTTGAAATGTTTGGCATTTGTCTTAATATTGAAATATTAAAAGCTTTTCTTTCATTAACGAATGAAAAGCTGCTTAAATCTTTAATTCACATCGAGAAACTCAAAACTATTTTCCCTGCATCCGCTGGCTGAGGCTCTGCTAAATGGCCCCAGTTGCGCGTTTGTTTAAAGAACCTTGTGAGTGTGTTCGTGCTGTTTCACATTGTCTTCAGTGCGAATGATGCGCTCGGAGTTGAGCACTCTTTTGCGTTCTAAGGAATAAGTAAAGTCGTTGCGAACTGTTCCCAAGGGAATGTGAAGTTGAGCTTGGGGGCGGATTTTGTAAGTGCGGGCAGCGGAGATCGCCCGAAAGGCAAATTCTTCGCTAAACTGAGCTGAGGTCGGGAATTCTGGCAACATTTTGGGTGTTTCGCCGTCGAGCACTGCTCCCAAAGTCGTCCCGCAAGCCATTAAATAGGATGTGGGAATTCCTTTGACAATTGCTTCCAAAGCTGCTGAGGGAATAGCTTCGATTACTTGCACTTGAAAAACTTCGCCTTCTTCTTTGATGAAGCAGGTAGCTAAACCGACTGCTATGTAGTCGTCGGTGCAGAGATCCGGAGCGTTGGGATAAACTGTTGCAGTCGTCATAAGAAAAGCTTGGTAGTGTGGAAACCGGGAACGAGAAATTAAGGGATTTGAGATTTGAGATTTTACATTTCTTCCACGGTTTTTTTCGGGGATTTTACCTGGAAAACCTCAAATCGGCTGTCTAATACCTAAAATTTTTGGGTTGAGCTCCGAAGAGCCGATCGCATGATTGTGTCGATCGTACCACATCAAGGTAGATGCCGGATGATTCGGCAAGGATTCCCCGCGGCCACGACGTTTGCGGGAATATCTTTGACAACGACACTGCCTGCACCGATCGTGCTATTGTCGCCAATAGTGACTCCTGGGCAAATAATACTGCCACCGCCAATCCAAACATTATTGCCAATATTAATGGAAGCTGCGAACTCTCGGCCAGAAAGTCTAATTTCCGGGTCCGTGGGGTGAAAAGCGGTGTAAATTTGTACGTTGGGTCCGCACAGTAAATTTTCGCCAATGTTAACTCTATTGCAGTCGAGAATCACGCAGCCAAAATTCATATACAATCCGTTTCCAGCATAAATATTGCTGCCGTAGTCGCAGTAGAAAGGTGGCTCGATTTCAACTTTCGGCCCGACTGCACCGAACAATTGGGCGATAATTTCTAACCGTTTGTCTGGTTCGTCTTCGCGGGTAGAATTGTATGTTCTGGCGAGGCGGCGGGCTCGCTGGCGCTCTGAAATCAATTGCTCATCTGCTGCTAAATACAATTCGCCGGCGAGCATTTTTTGTTTTTCGGTTTTTTCCATAAGAATCGGTGGTTTTGACACTCCCGGGCCAAAGGCGTGGGGATTGCAAGGTTGCACTGACACACCTTAAAACTATCTATCCTTGCGGCCATACTTAAACCAAATATCCGTTCGATTGAACCAAATATTGAGCCTAATTTAGTTAGTCCCAGAGGGTTTTGTCTACCCAAGCGTTCGAGAACCACTTCTCACGTTGACCTATGCCCTACGGTACGATCATCGTTTAAATTCCAAGAATTTACTTTTCTGGTTTTAGCTTGCGTTAGTTAGCTTAGCTATGTTTTTCGTGGTGTTCGCCACCCACTAGCTATTATTATTTCCCGACCTGTCGTTTGAGCTTGGTGTCTCATTTGTATCGGCGGTTACTCTACCTGTGGCATACTACTATTATACATCCAAATGGAATAACTTACCCAGAAAACTGAGAGAATAAATGTTAGGACAACCAAACAATTGAAAGAGAAGATAGCCAAAATAGCTGACGAAAAGGGAGTTCCTGTGTCTGAGTCGATCGACGACTATATTAAGGGACTTCCATCATCAAGCTGGATTAATTAAAGCCGGTCACTGAAGAAGGGGCTTTTACCCAAATTTCCGGTAACGGCCACTATACAAACTTTCCTCCCTCTGGCTTGAGACTGAAGAATAATGTAGGGTGCGCCGAACCGCGCACCCTTCTTCGTGTCAACAAACACGTTAAATGTAATACCTGTCTGCTGTTTGACTATTAGGCTTCGATCCCCCCGGCGCTGCTTCGCGTCCGGGGAAGAGTCCGCTCTTTCGTCCCCCTTCTTAAGGGGGATGCCAAGGGGATCTAGACTCAGGTAAAACCGATCTTTATCAATGGTTCCAGTCTTAAGTTGACACCAAGAAGGGGCGCATCTTACCGCTATAATTAGCGCGTCAAACCATTGTTTGATGTTGCAGGATACATTTAGGGGTCGGGTTTGGACTGCAAACAAAGGGCTAAATCCAGGTTGGTTAATTGCTCATAAGCTCGATCGATCGAGCCTTTGGATCGCAAAAAACCAGTATTGGCAGCGGGGCAAATATATTGCAGAGTGGAGGGCGAAAATCGATCGATAATTGACTTGACGCTGTTAATTTGCCGCGGCCAGTGAAAAGTTTTCGCCGTCTTGAGCGGTACTGGGGCACCTTCTCGATTGGGGAGCAAGTGTCTGCCCGAAAACAGCACTCCACCGCTACGACTATCATAAAGGCAAGAGGAACCTGGAGAATGGCCTGGAGTCCAAAATGCTTTCATTCCATCGCTCAGGGCAAATTCTCGCTCAAAAACCGTCACCTTCAATCCCGGCAGCAAATAAGCTTCCTGCTCTTGAATCAGGATATCGCACCCCGTGGCTTCCTGAATCTCCCGCGCCTTGCCGATAGCGCCGCGGTGGGTGAGAAACAGCAGTCGCACACCGCCGCGCGAAAGCAAAAACGTGTGGTTAATCTCATCCCAAGCGGGACAATCCACCAGGATGTTCGATTGGTTTTCTACAATGAAATAAGCTGTCGCACCCAGAGTATCTCGGTTAGGCGGGAAAGCAAAGATATTGTCCAGCACGGGCCTGGGTTGTTTGGAGACTGAACTCTGTTGTTTCAAGGAAGTATTTCAGAAGGGAATGGGATAAATATTATGTTCTTTTTACTATGGTTGTTCGTGTTGGGGCTGATATCATACTTCTTGTTGCAGAAGGGCACCAGCCGCATCACCCGAACTCCGGTATGGCTGCTGTGGCTGGTAATGATGGCGCCGGCGCTGATTTGGAGCGGTTGGGTTTTAGTTAACGGCACGAGCAAAACAGTACCGCCGGAGTTAGTAATTATACCTTTTCTGATTTGCCCTTTTTTGTATTGGTTTTTGGTACAGTTGGGGCGCAAGAAAATTACCGCCGAAACTGTTGAGCTTGTAACAGACTCGGAGACTGAACCTGCAAAGCCAAAACCGCCCCTGCGCCCGATCGATGCAGCGGAAGAAGCGAGTTTGCGCGATTGTTTTCCTTGGTCAATTTACTTTTTGCGAGATTTGGAATTTCGGCCGCAGGCTGTAATTTGTCGCGGACAGTTGCGCACGAATCCGGAGGCGGCTTATCAGGCAATTCGGGAGAATGTGGAGAGGCTTTTTGGCGATCGCTTTTTAGTAATATTTCAAAACAGCTTGAGCGGTCAACCTTTTTTTGCCATAGTTCCCAATCCCAGCCACCAATCAGCGGAAACTCCTGTCAAAACCGAATCTGAAACCCGGCCGTTTTTTGCATTAGCTTTGCTTTTGATCGCGGTGTTTACGACTACGCTTGTCGGGGCGCGAATGGTTGGAGTTACTGAACAAGCTTTGCAGTCCAACCCGTCAATATTGCTCCAGGGTTTGCCTTACTCGCTTTCTCTAATTACATTTTTGGGAATTCACGAATCCGGCCACTATTTAGCTGCCCGATTTTACAAAATTCGCACGACTTTGCCTTATTTTATTCCGATTCCTTTTTTCTTGGGAACTTTTGGCGCATTCATTCAAATACGGAGCCCAATTCCCAACCGCCGAGCTTTATTTGATGTTAGCATTGCCGGACCCCTTGCTGGTTTAGTTGCGACACTGCCATTATTGATTTGGGGTTTGAATCATTCCACTATTGTACCGCTGTCTGACAAGTCCGGAATGTTAAATTTTGAGTCTTTCAAACCCAATTTTTCGCTGCTGATGACTCTCTTGAGCAAGTTAACCTTGGGCGGTGCTTTGAATGCGGAAACTGCGATCGATTTGCATCCGGTAGCGGTGGCGGGTTATTTGGGTTTGATCGTGACGGCGTTTAATTTGATGCCGGTGGGACAACTCGATGGCGGGCACATCGTGCACGCGATGTTCGGCCAGCGAGCGAGTATGGCGATCGGGCAAGTTGCTAGACTTTGTATGCTGCTGCTTTCTTTTTTGGAACAGGGTTTGCTGCTGTGGGCGATTATTTTGTTTTTGACGCCACTAAACGACGAACCGGCGTTGAATGATGTCAGCGAATTGGATAATCGGCGGGATTTTTTGGGGTTGCTGGCGATCGGGCTTTTGTTACTTATTCTGTTACCGGCGCCCAGGATACTCCTTCAGTGGTTAAATGTTTAGTCTGAAGAAGGGGAAGGAGGAAGAAGGAAAAGGTTCATAAATCCTAGGGACTTTAGCATTTATCAACCCGCTCTTTCTACACGCGATCGCGACGAACGTGGCAAAATACATCTTGTAAAAAAATCATAATTTATATTGACATTGAGACCATATATGGGTTACTTCTTTGCTGATTACGGGATATATTTACCCACTGCAAATTGTGCCATAATTGCAATCAGCTATAAGTGCGATCTGCTAGATTTCCTAGCTAGTAGGTAGGTAAATTCGGAAGTCTATTCTCGAGAATTGGCATTTCAAATTTAATTAAACAGTCCTGGACGCAAAGCCTCTACATATAGCGTTTTTTAGCGGCAATCCTCCTGTGGTTGTATTCAGAGGATTGTTACGTCCAGGACGATTAAATTTACCCTAATCCTTCGTCTTTGGTATAATGTGCGGGAGCATTTAATAAAATTAAAATCTAGCTATGAATATTTTTGTACTTTCTTCACGGGCTTTAATCTCAAGTGTATTCTGGGACACAGTTTTTGAATTAGAAAATATTGTTGTACGAACCTGCAACGCCAAACTTTTGGTACCATCTGCCCGCGATGTAATCCAGTGGTCATCGACACTTTATCCGCTAGCGGATCGAATAGTCCGTAAAGCTGTTAAGTCTACTACAGGTCTATATAATTTACCACTTTTACCTCAATTGTCGGACAAACCCAATGTTTTAGTGATGATTGGGATAGCAGGATCCGATCTGGAACTACTCTCAAGTATACCTAAGTGGAGGGAGCGTTTTGATGTTGTCATCGCTTATCTTTTCGATTCTTGGGCACCGGAAATTTATTCAAAAAATGTCTATCATTTAGATCATTTATTTGTTGCACTTCCAGAAATTATAGATGAACTGAAACAAATTTTTGGTATACCAGTATCGCTGATCCCTTTTGCTGCTGATGTTCTCACTCACGGTTCGTGTCAACTCAAGCGTTCAATAGATTTAACAAGCTTCGGGCGGATACCCTCACAGTATGACACTGTGTTTAGCAATAAATTCAATCAACCTGGTTCCGAACAAATTTACTATAAATCTACGCCCAGAACAGAAGAGGTATTTCCGAAATTGCCTTACGAAATGCGTAGAGACGAGCCAGATACTCGGCTGCTATTTCACATTCTCAGACATAGCAAACTCACCTTGGCGTTTGACCCCCTCTATCGCTATCCTGGTATGCGTCAGTTTCCTTACTCGTTTATTACACAGCGTTGGTTTTATGGTACTGCGACTGGCGGTGCGGTAGTTGGGAAGCGTCCAACTACACCTCTAATGGATGAGTTAATGAATTGGGAAGATGCTACTATTGAGTTGCCCGATGACCCGCAAAAAAGTGCTGAATTCATTAAGGAACTTTTACAGGACGAGGTGAGGCTTAATTCTATATACAAACGCAACTATGTTGAGAGTTTAGCCCGTCACGATTGCAGGCATCGGATTCAAAGTATGCTGGAAGCTGTCAAAATTCCCCTACCGCAGGGACTGCTGGAAGAATTGTCACAGATAAAGATGATTTATGAAAAAATGGTCAGCCGATTTTAGATTTGGGATTTGGGATTTTGGATTGGAGAATTACTCCTGTCCTGAGTCTGCGAAGGAATGAATCTGGGGGACCCGGGACTAAATTGCTTGATTGCCATGCCAGAGCTGATTGTAGAGAAATAAAAGTGAGAGATTTGAAGGGGATGCCGCTCGACTTTGCCGTCGATTTATTCACGGTGCTAATTGGTAACACTTGGTTCGCGCTTTCCAGCGGAACGGAGTAGAGACGACTTAGTTTTTTCTAGTGTTAGAAGCAACTTAATCATTTGAAAACCCAGCCAGTCTTTATACGGAATTTTACATATATTCGTATTGATATATAAGAAATCACAGGTATCCATGTCAGGGAACAGGTAGGAAAAGGGGATGCAGATAAAACCCAATCTTTTTAACCGGTTGGTAATTTTGTTAACTTCCTCAGTGCTAATAGAACCTGGCAGAAAATCGTGAAACTCTATAGTGCTCTGCTTAACATTGCAGAGTGTGGCATCCCTAGTTGAGTTAAAAACGGATTCTTTAGCACCTTCAATATCTATCTTCAACAAATCCACTAACTCGATTCTGTGGTTGTTCAGAAAAGTTTCTAAAGTGATACCATCCACTGATATCTCTCCCTGGAGACCGTAGATACTAGCAGCTTCCTGACTAATACTGTTACATTCTAGATTGTCATAAGTATATATTTTTAATGGCCCAGTTCGGTGAGATATAGCATAATTATTTTTTTTAACTAAGCCCTTTTGTGGAAGCTGAGAATACACAGAAGGAACTGCTTCTATGGCGTAACGCCTACAATTGAATGCGCGAGTTATCGCTTCGCTAAATTGACCGACCTGGGCGCCTAAATCGATAACTAAAGAGTCAGATTTGAGAATTTTAGAATAAATAGTATGAGTTTTTATATTCCTCAATCATGAATGCTTTTGCCAGAAATCGATTAATTTTACTAATTAATTATAAACTGTCATAAATTGCGGAATAAATTATGGTTAATACCAACATTCAAAACCAAGTGTGCCGACTTACTGAGGAAAATTAATTAATTAATTGTAACACTACTTTGGTAGGATATAGTCTGGCAGCTAAAACCCACAACTTCAAATCGACATGAGCCAGCATTCAGACCGCATTGCCCCTCACGGCGGCATCCTGGTCAACCGCATTGCCACACTAGACCAAAGACAAGAATTTTTCGACAAAGCAGAGTCCTTGCCACGAGTCCAGCTTTCGGATCGATCGATCTCCGACCTGCAAATGATCGCCATCGGCGCCCTGAGTCCCCTCAAAGGGTTCATGAACGAAGCTGATTATCGATCGGTCGTCAAACAAATGCGCCTATCCAACGGTCTTCCTTGGTCGGTTCCCATCACCCTCTCGGTAACAGAAGCAGTCGCCGACACCCTGACAGAAGGCACTTTAGTGCGCCTCGACACCCCGGCGGGCGAGTTTGCCGGCATCTTGGAACTTGCAGAAAAATACCGCTACAGCAAAGAAGAAGAAGCCCTCAACGTCTACCGGACCGACGACCTCAAACACCCGGGCGTCCAGGTAATAGACAAATCCGGGCCCGTTAACCTCGCAGGCGAGGTTTGGCTGCTGGAACGCGAACTAGATGTCCGGTTTCCCCAATACCAAATTGACCCGGCGAAATCGAGAATACTGTTCAAAGAAAAAGGATGGAAAACCATAGTCGGTTTCCAAACCCGAAACCCCATCCACCGGGCCCACGAATACATCCAAAAATGCGCCTTAGAAACAGTAGACGGCTTGTTCCTGCACCCGCTAGTCGGGACGACTAAGGATGACGACATCCCCGCTGACGTGCGGATGCGCTGCTACGAAATTCTGCTAGAAAAATACTATCCAAAAGAGCGGGTAATTTTGGCAATTAATCCGGCGGCGATGCGCTACGCCGGGCCACGAGAAGCAATTTTTCATGCTTTAATCCGCAAAAACTACGGCTGCACTCACTTTATCGTGGGGCGCGATCATGCTGGAGTTGGCGATTATTACGGCACTTACGATGCCCAACATATTTTTGATGAATTTGAGCCGGGAGAATTGGGAATTGTGCCGATGAAATTCGAGCACGCTTTCTATTGCACGCTGACGGAACAAATGGCTACAACTAAAACAAGCCCAAGCACTCCAGAACAACGGGTGCATTTGTCGGGAACCAAAGTTCGAGAAATGCTGCGCGCTGGAAAATTGCCGCCGCCGCAGTTTTCTCGGCCGGAAGTCGCTGCAGAATTAGCCAAGGCAATGAATATTTTCAGTTACGAGATTTAAGTCTGGAAGCTTGGTGTTGGCAGCATTGTGAATTGTTTGGAATTTTAACTTTTGAGTTTTAAATTTTAAAGTTTAAACTGAAAACTCAAAAGTTAAAACTTAAAAATTCTCTTAGTACTAAACACTCACAACCTAATTAAATCCCCTAAAATTATTGAGGGGAATTTAACTAAAAAGTCAAAAGATAAAATTTAAAGCTATTTAAAAATGGGACTCAAGCGGCGGGAATTTTTGCAGCAAGCTGGCCGGGTGCTGGGCGCTATCGGAATCAGCGAGGCCCTGTGGCTGCGGTTGGGCTCGCGCTACCTCCAAGCCTTAGCGCAGCCGACACCCCGCAAATTGGCTTTGTTGGTGGGGGTTGACAAATATCCAGACTCGCCCCTGCACGGCTGCGTCACGGATGTAGATTTGCAGCGGGAACTGCTGGTACATCGGTTTGGGTTTGTGCCGTCTGATATTTTGACTTTGACTGACGCTCAAGCTACGAGGGACAATATCGAGACGGCTTTTGTGACTCACTTGAGCGAACAAGCAAAACCGGGTGACGTGGTAGTTTTTCACTTTAGCGGCTGCGGTAGCCGAGTCAGTTTGGGCGAGTCTCCGGGAATAATCGAAAACAGTTTGGTCCCGGCGGATGATGTTTTGCCGCTGTTAGCAAACCGGGCGGTGAACGATATTTTAGAGGAAACGCTGCTGCTGTTGGTTCGATCGCTCGCGACAGAAAATGCGATCGCCATCCTCGACACCAGCTACCCCTATCCGGGTTTCCCCAAAAACGGCAACTTTCGCATTCGCTCCCGCCCCCGCCCCACCGTCGGGCAGCCAAGCCTCGCAGAATTAACGTTCGCCGAAGACCTCAGATCCCGCCCAAATCTCCGTCCGGACGCCGCCGTACTTGCCGCGGGCGCGAATTCCCAACTCGCCGCCGAACAAGAGTGGAACGGATTTACCGCAGGTTTGTTTACCTACGCCCTCACCCAAACTTTGTGGTGGGCAACTCCCGCTAGCAGCTTCAGCGTCTGTTTCAGCCGCGCTGCGGGTCATGTTGACAGCAAGCTGGCGGGGTTATCCCAGCAACCGCAAATTCGCCATCACGATTTAACAGTCGCCCCGGCGGTGAATTTTTCAAATTTAATGTTGAATTCCCCTGCATCTGACGGCGCTGTAACGGCGGTGGAAGACGGCGGCAAAACTGTGCATTTGTGGCTGGGCGGGTTGTCGCCCGGAGTTTTGGAGTGCTCCGGGGGTTCTGTGTTTGCTGTGGATTCCTCAGCGGGCGATCTGCTTTTGCTGCGGGGACGCACGGGCCTTGCTGCTAAAGCCCAAGTTTTAGACAAGCCCTCACGAACAGACGGGCAAATAACAGTCGGCGAACTGGTGAGGGAAGAAATTCGGGTATTGCCGCGAAACATCGGTTTGACAGTAGCTTTGGACTCGGGTTTGGAACGCATCGAGCGGGTGGACGCCACCAGCGCCTTTGCGACTGTGCCGCAAGTTGCGGTGGTAGGCAGCGAGCAACCCGCTGACTGTCGGTTCGGCAGAGTCCCGGAAACGACTTTAGCCGAAACAGTCTCGCCTCACGAGCCTGCTTTGTCTCAAAGGCGTTACGGTTTGTTTTCTTTGGCTCAAATGCTGATTCCCGATACTGAGGGCGACGGGGGAGAAGCAGTTAAGGTGGCGGTGCAGCGCTTGACTCCGCAGTTGAAAGCGCTGCAGGCGGGGAAGTTGCTGCGGCTGACAGTCAATGAGGGGTCTTCGCACCTGAAGGTGCGGGCGGAACTGGCAACTCTCGCACCCCAAGCGCGGGTCGTGGCACAGCGGGAGCCGGTGCGGGCCGAACAATCTTACCGCCTGGAACCGCTGACCGCGGAAAGCGAGAAATCAGCCAACGCTTATATACTAAGTATGAGCAAAAGCAGCCGCAGTCAGTGCAGATTGTATAACGACAGCGGTCGCCCGGTTTACTTTGCGGTGTTTTGCTCGGACAGCGCAGGACGGCTGTCAGTGCTTGGCACTGAGGGCAAAGACTTTGTGGCGGGGATGTCGGAGCCGATCGCTCCTGGGGAGAATTTGACCGTGCCGGCGGCTGGGGCGATCCTCTTCGAGGGCTTCGCTAACGGGTGGGCGGTATCCGGGCCGATCGGACTTGCGGAAACTGTGATTATATTTAGTGAGAGTCCCTTCGCTCAAACTCTGGCTGCAATAGAAGCCGAAATGCAGCAAACGAGGGATGCCCTGCCAATTCGAGTGTTGTTGAATCCTTTAAATGTGGCGCGGGCGGTGCTCGAAGATTTGCACGCCGCTAGCATTCCGGGGGTGCAGAAAGTGGGGATATCGACGGATGATTGGGCTTTGGATGTGAATGTGTGGGCAACTCTGAGTTTTGTTTATCGGGTGGTTTAATTGTTAAAAAATCCTCGCTCATGAGTCGGCGATTGAAATCAATTCCGGTTACACCGTCCGTGATTGTTGACTGTTGAGAGTTAACTGTTGAGAGTTGACTGTTGAGAGTTGACTGTGTTGTTTGACTTCCAGGCTCTACCTGATAACGCAGAGAAAGGAGGCTGTGCCTCGAATTTTCCTCCGCAATTGAGGCTATTCCTCGCTTATATCGCTGTATTGGCTCGACCTCGGAACCAGTTCAATCTAAAATCTCAAATCTAAAATCTCAAATCGATTGACTGTTGACGGGCGGGTGGAAAAACTCAATGGTTGAGTGTTAACTGTTGACTCGATTTTATTATTGTGATGCAACCGGAAACGATCTCATACCAAATCCGACTTAAATACCCCCTCGATCTCGCTTGTCCCTCGCTCGCTAGGACGAAAGTTTGACTCTATGGAGCGGTTTCAACCGCCGAATCAGAAAAAAGGTGGATTTCCGCGGATTTGGTATAATATCAATTCCGGTCTCCGGGCCGGAAGGATATCAAATCCTTGCTTCAAAAGTCGGGCGTAAAGTCTAATCAAGCTCGCAACAAATAATTCGCGCAATTTTCATTTTTTTTACCCGCCAGTCAACAGTCAACAGTCAACAGTCAACAATGATTGCGGTGCAGCCGGAATCGATATAAGAAATCAAGACTGATAAAGCTTTTCTACCATTTGAGCCAAGCGTTTCATAGCAGTTTCAATCTCATCATTGGTCGCAGTCAAACTGATGCGCAAACACTCGTGCTTGTGCTGCCAATCTTCCCGCAAACCAGGAAAGAAAGAACTTCCAGGCACGACAATTACGCCAACTTTCTTCAACTCTTGATACAGTTCCCAATCAGTCATTGGCAAATCTTTCAGCCACAACCACGCAAAAATAGCTCCTTCGCCCCGGTGCAAAAACCACGGCAAATCCTTCGGCATTGCTTGTTCTAGAGTGCTTTCTACGATCGCAAATTTGCTTTGATAGTACGGCCGAATTACATTGATGGAAATATCGGCAAGAGCGCCGGAAGCAATGGCCCGAGTTGCGATCGCCTGTCCGTATCTCGGCGAATGAATGCACATATTGGTCTGAAAACATTCTAATACTTGAATGATGTTTTCATCGCCGATCGCAATTCCGATTCTTTCACCAGGTAATCCGGCTTTCGACAAACTCATACAGTGCACGATATTGCCCCCAAAAATCGGCGTCATTTCGGTAAAATTCAAAGACGGGAAGGGAGGACCGTAGGCGGAATCAACCAACACCGGCACGTCGAAAGCGGCCGCTAAATCGGCAATTTTCTTAACTTCGTCGTCGGTGAGAACGTTGCCGGTGGGGTTGCAGGGACGGGAAAAAATGACGCAACCGGTGGTTTGGTCGATCGACAGTTGGCTGAAATCCGGGCGGTATTTGAACCTGTGAGCACCCGCATCAATATCGAGGGTGGGTTTGCAGGCGACTACCGCTTCGGGAATCAAGCTAACGCCGCCGTAACCCGTGTAGTCTGGGCTCAACGGTAGGACGATATTTTTCAGGCTATCCCCCCTAGGCATAGCTTGGTAAGGAGGGGATGGGGGGGGTGCGGTGTAGCCGCCGAAAGCGTTGGCTGCGTAGAAGTAAATCGATTGACTTCCGGGAGTAATTAGGATATTGCGATGGGTCAAATTCAATCCGTAACGCTGGTTGAAATCCGCCAAAACCGCATCGATAAACGGCTGATAACCTTGACTGGAACCGTAGCGACAAACCACCTCACCGTATTCCGGGCCCGCCAAAAGTTCCGCAGTGCAGTCGCGCCACAACTGCTCGACTTCCGGCAAAATCACCGGATTTCCGGCGCTCAAATTGATAAACTCCTGCCCGCTGCCGGCTCTGAGAGTTTCAATAATATCTTTCATAATTGCCCGAACTCCCGTGAGGTGGGACATCTGAGCGCCAAATTGAGTCAGGGCAGGGTTCATAGCAAATGCAGCGACAATGATAGAAGTTTACAGTTTAATCATAATAACTCCTGTCGCAGGCGTTAGCGTAGCTTGTCTGGGGCATCGGTTGTCGAGCGATCGTCTGACTAAAAAAATGGGATACAAGCCTCCCCCTTCTAGGGGACTTTCGGTTCGGAAACTCTCAAGCAAGGTTTTTGAATAAACAGCACCGCATTTATTCAGGTGTACTCTACAATGGTTGTATGTTAAATCTAACCTACGAGTACAAGCTCATTCCTACCGATACGCAACGCCAGACTTTCGACCAGTGGCTCAATATTTGCCGCAAGGTCTATAACTTTGCATTGCGAGAACGAAAAGATTGGGTTAATTCTCGTAAGTGTGATATCAATTCGTGCAGCATTAAGCAGGAATACATTATCCCGGATGATGCACCGCGTCCAACCTTTGCGGGCCTGCAGCAAATCATTAGCATTGGCAAAGAAGTTAATTCCTGAGTTGAAACTGCCTCACACCCATGTCTTGCAGCAGGCGTTGCGCCAACTAGAGGCAGCGTTTGTGGCGATGTGGGAACGAGGACACGGTTTTCCTAGATTCCCCAAGCGGATGCGCTCCGAAGTGTTCCCTCAATTGAATCTAGAATCCGTTAAACGGTTTGATGGTGCCGATTGGGTCAACCTGCCCAAGATTGGAAGCGTCAAAATGCACCTGGATCGTCCAATCCCTCAAGGGTTTGATGTCAAGCAAATTCGCGTTATTAAAAGGGCTTCTGGCTACGTAGCCATGCTCACTTTGCAATGTGATGTCAAAGTGCCTCAAGCCTCACCTTCAGGGCATGGATTAGGGATTGATTTAGGGTTAGGACATTTTTTGGCAACTTCTGATGGTGAATTGATTGATAGACCTCGATTCTTTGTGGATGGACAACGCAAGCTGAAATCGCTGCAACGTCAACTGAAGCACAAGAAAAAAGGCTCTAGGAAGTCCCGTCAACTTCATCACCGAATAGCCAAGCACTACGAATACATCTCGAACAGTCGCAAAGATTTTCATTTTAAGACCGCTCATCATTTATGCAACGCAGCCCAAACATTATTTGCTGAGGATTTGAACCTCAAAGCAATGTCAGCCGGAATGATGAGCAAACACACGCTTGATTCCGGGTTTGGTCAGTTCCTGAATATCTTGGGTCATGTTTGCTTTAAGCGAGGTGCATACTTCGCTAAAGTAGACCCAAACGGAACAAGTCAAACCTGCCCCAGATGTCAAACCCATACAGGCAAAAAAGAACTATCCGAACGGGTGCATAGATGTCCTGAATGCGGCTATGAAACGAATCGAGATGTTGCAGCCGCGCAAGTAGTTTTGCAGCGTGGATATACAGCGGTTGGGCTGCGTCGCAGTGAATTTTGGGGAGGGCAAGCTACGTGAGTAGTCCCAATGAACCAAGAATCCCCGCTCATAAGAGGACGGGGAGTTGTCAATAATGCAATAAACTCGATCGGACAGCACTAGATTTTTTCCCCTGTACGCGCGCCGGACCGTAATATTCTGGGCATTTTTGGAATCCTATCTAGCGATCGAACAGTGTTTTTTGCCTAAAGATTAGCGAACCGAACAGCACTATATAATTGAAGAGTTTTGGTAAGATTTCACGCCGCCGCGCCCGATGAATTGCCCATACTTGACAGCAGCCATTAAGAGAATCTAAGATTAGCAGTACGGTTCGAGCGCAACAGAATTTTATTGGCTCCGGTTTCTGCTATAATTGCAGGTTCAATCCAGCCTCAAGAATCAGATTTGTTGCTCGCTCATTTTCATGATTCGCGGTTCGCTGACAGCGGTGCATTTCATCATCAATCCAACTAAAGACAAGATAGCTCGTAACCTCGCCCTTCGAGTGGTGTTACATAACAAATACATAAATCCCAGCCAAAATTAACAGCCGTAAAATTTAACACAACAATGACACACTTTCCACTTACAGAATACGAGCAACTTACAGATCCTAAAGCCAAAGGAGTGTACGAAGAAATCTTGACAGAATTGGGATTTGGCATCGTCCCCAACCTGTTCAAGTCAATGGCAATCAACCCTGACATATTAGAAGCAAATTGGAAAAAATTCCGGGGAACAATCCTGCAAGGAGACTTACCCCGCACCCTCAAAGAAATGGTCGGTGTCGCTATTTCCCAATCAAATAATAGCGAGTACGCTCTCCAAGTTCACCTGCACGGATTGTCAGCGTTGGGGATGAGCGAAGAAATCCTGCGAACCCTAGTTTCTGACTTTGCCAATTGCCCTTTGCCAAAACGTGATAAAGCCGTAATTTCCTTTGGCTTGCGGGCTGCTACAAAACCCCTGGAAATGACAGAAAGTGATTACCAAAACCTGCGGGATTTAGGGCTAGATGATTCAGAAATATTTGAGATAATTGCGACAGCAGACTTGTTTAGCTTTGTCAACCGATATACTGATGCAATAGCCCTCGAAATAGATGCTTTGTAATCTATATTTTATACCCATATTATGGGCGAGCGGCTAGAAGATCTAGAGCGAGAAGAACTTCTGTTGACAGCCCGCCGTTTGTTAGCAGAAGCTCAAGCGCTTTCCATCCGCATTTCCGCCGTCAACGAAATTGCCACTGCCATTAACCGCACCCTCGATCTCAACCAGATTTTACGAGTAGTAGGCAAGCAAGCCAAATGGCTGCTCGACTTTGAACACTGTAGCGTTTGCCTGCACAGCACTAACGCTTGCATGACCTTATTTGGGCCGCATATCCCTGTAGATATTTCAGTCCTGCCAGATGGCGGCCCTATTAAAAAAGCTTTCACCACACGTCAACCTCAATTAATTCAAGAAGCGGGTGCTACTGCTATTTTATCCCCCTACGCTTCGCAAATTATCCTTCCCTTGGAAAGCGAAGGTAAGGTTTTAGGGACAATTAATTTTGCCACAACCAAGCCGCGAGCTTACACTCAAGAAGACTTGCGGATTGGTTATCTTTTGGCTTTGCAACTATCCTCAGCCATCCGCAATGCTGAACGCTTTAAAGAGATAAATAGCCTGTATTCCGAGCTCGATGCCGAAAAGCACAAATCTGACCAGCTACTGTTGAACGTGCTCCCGGTTGAAATTGCCGAGGAACTCAAAAATAACGGCAAAGTGGAACCACTGTATTATGATTGCGTATCGGTTTTATTTACTGACTTTAAAGGCTTTACTCAGTTATCTGAAAAAATGACGCCGCGAGAGTTAGTTGACGAACTAGACCATTGTTTTTCTTATTTCGATCGCGTGATGGATAAATACGGTATGGAAAAATTGAAGACTATTGGCGACAGCTATATGTGTGCGGCGGGAATTCCTAAGCCTCGCCCAACACACGCCTTTGATGCTGTACTTGCTGCCATAGAAATTCGACAGTTCATGGATTTGCGAAAAATGCATAAAGCTCAACAAAATATTGCTTATTGGGATATCCGGATTGGCATTCATTCAGGCCCAATACTTGCTGGGGTAATTGGCAATAAAAAGTTTTCCTATGATGTCTGGGGAGATACAGTTAATACTGCATCTCGGATGGAATCCTCCGGCGTACCTGGAAATATCAATATCTCTCACGCAACTTTTGAATTAGTTAGAGATTTTTTTGAATGCGAATACCGAGGAAAAATTCCGGCAAAAAATAAAGGGGAGTTGGATATGTATTTGGTTCATTATCTTAAATAAGTTTGGGAAGGGCTAATTGCTAAAGGAGGATGGCTAACCGAGCCATTATACGATTTGAGATTTGAGATTTGAGATTTGAGATTTGAGATTTTAGAAGTGGGAATGACTGATAACTATCATGGTTGGGAACGTGGGCCTTACGATTTTAGATTTGAGATTTGAGATTTTAAAATTGGGAATGACTGATAACTATCATGGTTGGGAGCGCGGACCTTACGATTTGA
>NZ_JAUBVJ010000068.1:29374-44999 GCF_036702785.1 Microcoleus sp. AR_TQ3_B6
GATAACTATCATGGTTGGGAGCGCGGACCTTACGATTTGAGATTTGAGATTTTAGATTTGAGATTTTAGATTTGAGATTTGAGATTTTAGAAGTGGGAATGACTGATAACTATCATGGTTGGGAGCGCGGACCTTACGATTTGAGATTTGAGATTTGAGATTTTAAAATTGGGAATGACTGATAACTATCATGGTTGGGAGCGCGGACCTTACGATTTGAGATTTGAGATTTTAGATTTGAGATTTTAGATTTGAGATTTTAAAAGTGGGAATGACTGATAACTATCATGGTTGGGAACGTCGGTCTTACGATTTGAGATTTGAGATTTGAGATTTGAGATTTTAAAAGTGGGAATGACTGATAACTATCATGGTTGGGAACGTGGGTCTACAGCTGCCTTTTTTTTGCTGGTGTTAGATATAGCGGTTGTGGGGTAGATTAGGTAGACAATTTAACTTAAAAAGCTTGCCAAGACAGGGTTTCGGCGTACTCCATCTTTATGAGGAGAAAGGCTATATTAAAATCCAACTAAACTATGAACTTAGAATAGAGCGCTCGAATTTTTTTATCACGACATCGGTATTGTATCGCAGTGTCCCCAGGCTATATTAAAATGATCGAGTTGTAGATTTTAATTTTTAATTATTTATGGGTATTTGGCAAGCCGACTTTTACCGCCGCCCTCTCCAAGACGAAACTGGCAAACCACTGTGGGAACTCTTAATTTGCGACTCGGAAGGCAGTTTTCAATTTAGCGCTGTTTGCCGCCAGGGGGCCGCAAATTCTAATTGGCTAGCCTCGCAGTTGCAGCAACAAGCTCAAATCCAAAATTTGCCCGACTTGATTCAAGTATTTAGACCTCAGTCTCTGAGCTTAATCGAAGCTGCGGGCAAAGTTTTGGGTGTCAAGGTAGAAGCGACTAGGCGGACTGCGGCTTTGAAATTGTTGCTGCAACAACGCGCAAAAGAATATTCGAGTATGCCTAATTATACAGGTGAAACTTACAGCCCGATCGCCCTCGACTCGCCCCCGCCCGTACCCTTACCCGAAAACCTCTGGGGCGATGGCTGGCGTTTTGCTTCCCTACCCGCCGGCGACATTGAAGATGCTTTCCAAGGGCGTCCCCTGCCAATTTTGGAAATGCCAGAATTGCTGTTACCGCTGAATTTGGGCTTGGCCTCAACAGTACCCGTACCGGGAGTTGTGATTGACGGCGGACGCCAGTCTATGCGGTTGGCTAAATGGCTTCAGGATGTCAAACCATTGGCTTTGAATTATATCGCTGGAGCACCGGACGGATTGATATTAGAAGCTGGGTTAGTAGATAGGTGGGTTGTGGCTACTTTTGAAGATAGCGAGGTGAAAGCAGCGGCCCAAATTTACCAACAGCGCAAGCAATTAAGTAAAGGATTACATTTTTTGTTAGTGCAGCCCGATGATAGTGGCATGACTTATACAGGCTTTTGGCTGTTAAATTTTGAGCGATAAGATGTAAATAATATTATTTGTGATGTCGCGCGCGCGCCCAAAAATAGTAAAACACTGCCCGAACTCAGTTCCAGCAGATACAGACTTAAACACAACTTTTAAAACAGCTTCTTGAGCAAGCAAGAGATAGTGCGGCTCATTTACTCTACAACTAAAATCAATCCGTTTTGGATGCCCTGACACACTCGGTGGATGTGGCACTTGTCTTTCTCGTTAAGACCTTTCTGGGCTAGCATGGCTGACTTCAGCAGCCGTCTGTCAAGGGGGGTAATTTGGCGAAAAGCAAATATGCGCTCGACGATCGCCTCGATCGAGATTTTGGGGACGTTACCAGAGCTGACTGTCATGACCTTAACACGCTAAAAGTACGTAACAGAACTGTGTACCTTTATTTTTAAAGATTTCGTGAAGTTATAATGTGATTAAAATCACATACTTTTTGTGACAATATAGTGTATGCCCGGTGACTGTTGTCACGAAATCTTCAATTATCTTTACCCCAACTTACCGATGGCCCGATAGAATCACTCTTGTGAAACTCAGGCAGACAGTAAAAATGGCACAAGCAAAGATCGGAATTATCGGCGGCAGCGGTTTGTATAAAATGGAGGCCCTCAAGAATATTGAAGAGGTAAAAATTGATACAGCTTTTGGCTCCCCCTCGGATGCCGCAATAGTGGGAACTTTGGACGGTACGCCGGTAGCATTTCTGGCTAGACACGGCCGCAACCACACTTTTTTGCCCTCAGAAGTGCCTTACCGGGCAAATATTTATGCCATGAAAAGTTTGGGAGTTGAGTATTTAATCTCAGCCTCGGCAGTTGGTTCCCTGAAAGCAGAGGCGAAACCTTTAGATATGGTAGTGCCGGATCAGTTTATCGATCGTACAAAAAATCGAGTTTCTACCTTTTTTGGAGAAGGAATAGTCGGTCACATCACATTCGGCGATCCGGTTTGCGGCGAAGTGGCTAAAGTATTGGCAAGTGCGATCGAATCCTTGAACCTCCCCGACGTTACCCTGCACCGGGGCGGCACCTACGTCTGCATGGAAGGCCCCGCATTTTCCACAAAAGCAGAATCCCACCTTTACCGCAGTTGGGGGGCGACAGTCATCGGCATGACAAATTTGCCCGAAGCAAAATTAGCCAGAGAAGCAGAAATTGCCTACGCAACTTTAGCATTAGTCACCGATTATGACTGCTGGCATGAGGATCACGACAGCGTAACAGTAGAAATGGTAGTTGCCAACTTGCACCGCAATGCAGCAAATGCCCAAAAAGTTATTCAAGAAACAGTACGGAGGTTAACAGAAAATCCCCCCGTTTCCGAGTCCCATTCAGCTTTGAAATATGCAATTCTGACTCGGCTGGATCAAGTGCCGATCGCAACTAAAGAGAAAATGGGTTTGCTATTGCAGAAGTATTTGTAGTTGAAATTGAAGCGGTAATCATCAGGTTATGCGTGATTCCAGATGTGTAAGGTGCGCAGTGCGCACCTTACATCATAGGGAGAAAGCAGAAATATTTGGGATCAAATTAATATCAAATTGAGGCGAATTACTATTTGCAAGTGACCGCTCGTATTACGATTCTTCCTTCACTTTATGTAATTGGCAATTTGAATAATTTTAGTGGCAATCCAACGGTGTTTGTGGGTCACTTACGAACCTACTTTAGTTTTTAAGGGTGATGGGAAAAAGGTATAAGTGGATTTTTTTTAATCCTAGCCTTTTGAGACTGGCAATTACAGTGAGGTAAGAGGTAGGGACACCGCACCGTGCCCATTTGTGTCAACTGCAATCTGAAAGCCGCTCTTAGACTTAATTCCCTGTATAATAGCTTAAGTCCTCTCAACAGAACTAATTAAGTTTAAAACTCTTCTTAGTATTCTTCAGAGGACTCAATCTTTGAGGCAGGGGTTTTAACCCCTTTCGGAGTAAGGGTTTGACGCTAATTTTACACTAATGGGCTCTGGGAGTGTCCTGACGCGGATTGAGCGCTCAGTAATTTTTTTAGGTGGTAATTTTACGAGGAAGTTATGATTAATAGTGCAGTTGATTCAAATCAAATCATTGATGTTGCAGTTGTGGGTGGTGGTGTTTCTGGGACCTACGCTGCTTGGCGGTTAGCATCTCATCACAAATCTTCTAAGATTCGTCTCTATGAATTGAGCGATCGCATTGGTGGCCGGTTACTATCAATGACAATGCCGGGGATGCCTCATGTTCAGGCTGAGTTGGGGGGGATGTATGTGACGGAATCTCAGACTATAGTCTGGGAATTGATTAAGTTGCTGAACCTGAAGACAACACTTGCTGACTTTAGTAGTCCGGGAGTACGGGCATATATTCGGGATAGGCATTTGTTGATGAGTGAATTTAACCAACCGGATAAAGTACCTTATAATTTACGGCCGGATGAAGCAGGTAAAAATTATGAGGAATTGTTCAATTTGGCTGTTGGGCGGGCAATTCCAGGGAGAGATTTAACTCCTGCTTATTTTGCTTCCGAAGATTGGAAGCACGATCGCGAAACGCTGAAAATTGACGGTCAACACTTGTATGACTTGAGTATTTGGGAAGTGTTGCTGAAGGAAATGAGCAACGAGGCTTATAATCTCTGTTTGGATACGGGCTTTTTCTATTCGGATTTGGGTACTTGGAATGCGGCTAGTGCGATCGCTACGAGTATGTCTCTTCCCTACACAAGTACTTGGTACATGATGGCTGATGGCTACCAAACATTACCGGAAACCCTCGCGAGAGAATTTGAGAGAGAGGGTGGGGAAGTATACCTAAATCATCGCTTAAAAACCTTCGATCGCACCTCTGAAGGACTGATTAGGTTAAATTTTGTCGATCGCGCTGGCCATTCCCTCCCGCCTGTGTTCGCGAAACATCTGATTTTGGCAATGCCGAAGCGATCGCTAGAACTGTTGGCTGTAGAAAATCAGCAGAATTTCCTATTTAGCAATTCAACCTTTCAGGATAATATCCAAACAGTTAGCAGCGATCCCGCTTACAAACTTTTCCTCGGGTATCATCATCCTTGGTGGCATCTACTAGATATTCAGGGTGGTACTTCTACTACAGATTTGCCCATGCAAAGGTGTTACTACTTCGGTACAGAAAGCGCACAAGGGGGCGATCCGAACAATCACAACTCGCTATTATTAAGTGTTTATCCTGATAATATTGCTGCGGGTTTTTGGCTAACGATGGCTTATAATCCAGATGAACCAGAAAAACGTCCAGCTTTTCGCGGAGAACTAGCCGAAACACCGGAATTGACAGCTTTTTTCAAAAGTGATGGTTGTATTACGACAGACCCCTTAGTTGCTTCTCAGAATATGGTACGGGCGGCCCAGCAACAAATCAAAGCCCTACACAATTTGCCAGGTATTCCAGAACCTTATACCGCCCTTTATATCGACTGGCAAAAAGATCCCTACGGGGGTGGATGGCACTCTTGGAACCCCCGTTGTCAGCCTTGGAAAGTGATGAAACAGATGCGGCATCCGATTCCTGGTACTAATGTTTATGTCTGTGGCGAAGCCTATTCAAATGTGCAAGCATGGGTGCAAGGAGCGTTGAATAGTGCAGAATTAATGTTAGAGGAAAACTTTAACTTGAGTCGGCCTGCATGGTTGCCAACCAGTTATGATTTGGGGTCATAAAATTCCTTTTAATTTTCGTCAATCCCCGCAGTAGGGACACGGAAGAGCCCTGTCCCTACCTGTATAGGAAACTAATTACCGACTTCCTAAGATAAACTCTCCCACTGAGGATTCTGTAAAATAATCGCATCCTGCTGCTGCTGCAAATAACTCGGAATTTCCCCCGCCAACTCCCGACGGCGCGAGATTCATTGCTGTTGCCACTAAATACATGGTTTGATACAAAACCCCAACGTGTTTTAATATCAGACTATAGGCCATTGATTCATGGCCCCAATTTACTCTCGAAAACCGAGAGGATAGCAGAATTAAAATCTGTGGTTCTACCTCTATCTCTACTGACAAGCCTGCACTTTTTAGCAAGGCTTCTACCTGCTTTGTTTTCCCAGAAATTTTACAAAGTTGGTGATCTTGGGGTGCATAATAATACAACCCAGCATCAATATTTTCACAGAAATTGATAGCAGTATAAATCTCTAAATCGTAGCAAGCGCCTCCGGTTGGATAAGGCCTATTGCTGCACTCCATGTTATCTCTCGGGACAATCTCGCGCACTCTCGCGGAACGATAGAGAAATTCTCCTAATTGTTCAACAGTAATCGGCTTTTCTCCATGTTGCCGAATGGATTTTCTTTCTTCTAAAATTGCTGTAAAAGGTCTATCTATTTGTTTCAAACTGTCAAGGTTGGGTTTATAAAGATTAATAATCTCGTTGGATGGTTTGGCTTTGAGCACGGGTGTCGGTTCGATTTGCCCTAAAAATCGAAAGGTTTTACCAATCTGATTGGAATGTCGGCCACCGCGACTGCGCGAGTGAAATAATAAATCGTGAAATTCCCATTGAGTTAGAGTTTCACTTTTTTCTAAGCTGCTATTGTTGCTAACAGATGATAGCACTTCAGTAGTTAACAAAAAGCTGATAAATAATCGGGCAGTGGCTTCAGAAATCCCCGGAATCTTGGTTAAATCCGAGATGGCTTTAGGTTGCGAGAGTTCGTTGATTAAAGCTGCACTGCGCCAATCTTTGAGGATAATTTTTGCTTGGGAAAGGGGTGATTCTACCACAAGATGTGATTTCTCTGAGTGGCAATAGGCAAAGCGTGAAAGTTGATAGTTGTTATCAGTAATTGTCTCGGATAATTGCCATTTATAGGGTGTGGCTATGGGGACCGCTGTAGCGAGGGAACTGCCATCTATCTCTAAGGTATGGTAAATTAAACCCAGGAGGACAAATTGTTCTAGATAGTAGTAGAATTTAGCGAGAGAGGAACTGCCCTCCGTAGAAACTACCACTTGAGTTAGGGCTTTTTTGCTTGCGCCTGCGGTAGAAAGAATTTTAATCGCGGCAAGAATTCCGGGGGAGAGTTTGTTTATGTTAAATTCCCTGTATGGGGCTTTTAAAATTAAGCCTTTTTCGGCATCCTCAATTAGAGAAATTTCTGGCTTAAAAGTTAGAATAATTTGGGGTATGGTTTCACTCATAATTAACCTTAAAAGAATATGGGAAATGGGTTTACTTGGTGCTCTGGAATGGGTGCATCTCGCCAGCCTAATTTAACGGGAATGTCATAAAGTCGCCCTGGTGCTAAGCGTTTCCAAAAGTGCCGCATTCCTGGTACTATGACTTTAATTACATTTAACCCAATGTCTGGCCTGGTTTGATCTAAAACAAAGGTTTCTAAGCCTAATGTTTCAGCTATTTTTACGCACTTTTCAACGTCTGCTTTTAAATCATCGCTGGCTAAGGGGGGATAGTCAGATAGTAATTTTAAAGGTTGAGAAGTATCGGGCGTTAAATAAGATTTATTTTCTAGGGTGGCGGTTTTGTGCCACTCAACGCTGAGGCCGTCGGAAACGCCGTAATTTGTGCTACCATCGCTGTTGAAGGTTAATACTGCGGGTAAAGATTGATTGACTTCTGTTAAAGCGCGAGATAGGGCAATTTTGGGATCGAAATGTGCGCCAAAACCGAAAATAATGTCTTCGATTTCTCTGTCGATGCGGTGAGAAAGGGCGGCAAAAACGGGGATATTAAAATCGCTGGTGAGGTCTAAAACCCACAGCGATCGCTCTATACTTTGATAATAGTTTCTAAGTTCTTGAATGTAGGAATCGTTAAAGCTATCTAAATCAACGGCGGGGACTTTAACCCGATTGTACCACCACAAGGCAACGCTATCTCGCTCCACTAATTCCATAAACCCTTGCAAAATTGCCTCTTCTTTGGTATGGCCGGCGGCGGCACCGTTGGAGTCGGCCCAACAGTCGGGTTTTTCTGGTTTGGGATAGCCGTAATAACAGTAAGCTGTGGGTAAATATTTGACTCGTTGATGAGTTAATGACCAAATTGGTGTCCAGTCAATTACTCGGCTGGCATCAAAGGGTTCGGGGACTCTTTGAAAGAAGCTTTTACAGCTTCTATTCCAGTCGTGGCGAGTGTTATATTGCGCTGCACTAAAACCCATGCAATCATTCGGGTGAATGGCGGTTTCTCCCAGGGTTTGATAGCTGGCTTTTTTGCGGATTTCGTCGCCTTGAAATACCCCGGAATATCTCTCAATGGCTTCTCCCAAGGCGCTGGCTTTGGCTTGTTCGTCGGTTTTGCCTTTACCGGCACTTCTGCCGCGTAAGTTTTGTTTGAGGAAGTACAAGTCATCGAACATCGTAGCGAAATTGTGGCCGGCTAAGTAGTTCGGTGTTAAAGCATTGGCTGTTTGGGGAACTTTGAGTAAACCGCGCACAACTCCGGTTATGGGACTGATTTGACTGTCAAATTTTTCCAGGGTTTCTGTTGGGGAAAAGCCGCGATGACCGCCATCGGCGGTAAAGGTTTTTTTCTGGCTTTGGAGGACAAAGGGCTGGATTTCTTGTGGCCCAGGTGAACCGCATTCGGGGCATTGGGGGCGTTTAGTTATGGTGTGGTTGGTGGTTTTGAGGGTTTTGGTGTCAAAGGTAATTATTGTATTTTCTAAATTTTTATTGTTGCCTTGGACAATCCATTTGGCTAGTTCAGTGGCGGCTAAATTGAAACTTATTTGTAGGGTAGCTGGGAGGTAAGATGGGGGTGTTAATAAGGGTTTTGTTTGATGTTTTTGACGCTGGATGAAGCTTTGGGTGGGGCGATTGGCTCTCAGGCGTTGGGCGAGACATTCCCAGCAGGCGGTAGTTTTGGGGTGAAAAATGGGGCCGAGCCAAATTGTTGAAGCTGTAGGTTTTATCAGTAGCCAAGGGTTGCCTGTTTGGAGGGCTTTTTGGTTAAATTCTCCCACTTCTGGTTGGAGGTAATCGTCGGTTAAGATTAGGGTGATTTCGGCGGTGGTTGAAGTTTGAATGCCGAGGGTTTCTAGGGCGCTGATACAGGCTTCTGCAGGGATTTTGCTGTAGGAAGTGACGGCTACTTTGAGGGATTGTAGGCGCGATGTGGCTTGCTGAGGGGAGATGTTTAAGAGGGTGTAGAAGGCGGCGGTTTCTTCGCGGAGGGAGGTGTCGTTTTCGATCAGGTGGCCTTGTTTTTCTAGCAGGCCTAGGGTATAGTAAATTTCAGCGGGTGACGCTTGACCTCGCAGTTGAGCGACGATTTGATCGGGGGTGTTGTGGCCGTTAATTAAGGGGGTTAATAGTTCGTAAAGGTGGCTTGAGAGGACGAAGGAATCTGACTCGGAGATTAGGAATACTCCCACCGATTTGATGATTTCGACTGTTAAGCAATTTTTAAACTTTGGTTGGGAGAGCATCCTGAAGGGTGTTTAGTATAATTTTTGAATTGATTTTAGTATAAAGTTAAGCGAGTAATATCAAAGCCGGGGCGGGTTTAGTGACTTTTTCGTTTTCATTGTAGATATTTGGTGAACCCGCCCCTACAGGAACTATGGTCGCTCAACTGGACACGATCTGATATCATTTCCGTTTGATTCGGCTTTATAATATCATAATAATTTTTGTAGGGGCGGGTTCGCCGAGATATTTGATAATTATTAACAAATAGTGTTTTGGCAACCCCGGAAAAGTCAACTGTCCTCAAATGGCCCCGCTGCGACTAGAGAGCCAAGCGGGGCCGGAAAACTGTCGAGCTACGGGTGTAGCCGGAGGTAAGCTAAAGGGACTTTAGGACTTAGGAAGCATATCAGGGGGTATCTCTCCCCGCTGCTCCAGCCCAAACGAAATCTGTTCCTCTGTCAAATCATCGGGTTTTGGAGGTAGGGGCATTTCGTAAATAACCGTCTCCCCTTCAGTACCTCGAAGGACGGAAACTGCATTGGGAGCCTGATTTACTTGAACTTCTACAAAATCTTCCAGAATTAACCCATTTTCTCGCAGCGTGGCTGCGGGATCGTTGAGTAGACGGTTATACAAAGCTTCGTCCAACCATGCTTGACCAATCAGTCGGGCTATTTGTGTTTCCCAACTTTTCCAATCCTGGGGAAAAGCCATAATTTTCTCCTAGCTCCCTTTTGTGGGAAATATAGATTTTGCTGTTATTGTATAGCATATGCGTTCTCTACAGTTTCGATCGGCAACTATTGACCGCAGCCTGGCTGATTGTATCATCTTAAATGTTGTAGGGGGTTCACCAGCAATATTTTGTTAAGAGAGATTATATCATCAACCCGCCCCCACCCAACGACAAATCTCCCGATCGCTTCATGTCATATCCTATCTGATGAATTGACCATCATAATATTCCGGCCGGGGCGGGTTTATCAGATGGTTGATTTTCACCAAATATTGTTGGTGAACCCGCCCCTACAGCTTTTCGATCGTGGTGTGGTGAAAAATGTGTATTTTTACGGACTTTCGCGATCGCACAGGCCTTTTTATTCTCGATAGGTTAATATCATTAACAAGCACAATACCCACCAGCGCACACACTATGCTCGGACTTAACGGATATCGTATTGTACAAGAAATTCACAGCGGCGTAAAAAGTCTGGTTTATCGAGGCTACCGCGAAGGCGATCGACAACCTGCGATCATTAAACTCCTCAAGTCCGAGTACCCAACCCTTGAAGAAGTTACCCGCCTCAGAAATGAATACAAAATTGCCCAACCCCTAGACTGTCCCAGCATCACTAAAGTCTATAGCCTAGAAAACTATCGTAATAGCTTTGCCCTCATCTTAGAAGATTTTGGCGGCTCCTCCCTCGACCAGTTACTTACTAACCAAACCTTCTCTTTAACAGAAGTTCTGAGAATTGCCATTGTCTTAATAGATGCCTTAGATTATTTGCACCGCCATTCGATTATTCACAAAGATATTAAACCGGCCAATATTATTATCAACTCTGCCACAGGCAAAGTTAAACTCACTGATTTTAGCATTTCCTCGCGCCTCGAAAAAGAAAATCAAGCCGTTAGCAATCCCTCCGAACTGGCGGGGACTCTCGCCTATCTCTCCCCGGAACAAACGGGGCGGATGAACCGCTCGGTAGATTACCGCAGCGACTATTATTCTTTAGGAGTGACTTTATACGAAATGCTCGCGGGTCAGTTACCTTTTGTCACTGAAGACCCGATGGAATTAATACATTGTCACTTAGCTAAACAGCCTTTACCACTTTGTGAAATTAGAGAAGTTCCCCAAGTTATTTCTGATATTGTAATGAAACTATTAGCCAAAACCGCGGAAGAGAGATATCAGAGTGCAGCGGGATTAAAATTTGACTTAGAAACTTGTTTAAATCAGTTGCTTGCTACGGGAACAATAGCACATTTTGCCATTGCCACCCGCGACAAAGGTAGCCAACTCCTGATTCCACAAAAACTTTACGGCCGCGAACAGGAAGTAAGAGAATTATTAGTCGCCTTTGAAAGAATTAGCCAATCCTCTGTCACCCCCAACCCCCTTAGTAAGGGGGCTTTAGAACAAGAAGAGTCCACCCTTACCCCCCTGTTACCAAGGGGGGCCGAGGGGGTTCAAAGCTATGCTTTACAAGAATCCACTCTTGCCCCCCCCTTACCAAGGGGGGCTGGGGGGGTTCAAAGCCATGCCGAAATGATCCTCGTTTCCGGCTATTCCGGTATTGGCAAAACCGCCATTGTCAACGAAGTTCACAAACCCATTGTTCGCCAGCGGGGTTATTTCATTTCCGGCAAATTTGACCAATTTAACCGCAACATTCCCTACTCAGCCATCATCACCACTTTTCAAGCCTTAATCAACCAATTACTCACAGAAAATCCAGCCCAAATTGCCAGTTGGAAACATCAACTTTTAGATGCCCTGGTTCCCAATGCCCAAGTCATTATTGATGTCATCCCCGAAGTAGAATTTATTATCGGTTCTCAGCCAGAAGTGCCACAATTAGGGCCAACAGAATCACAAAACCGCTTCAATCGAGTTTTTCAACAATTCCTCAAAGTCTTTTGTCAGCCCCAACACCCCGTTGTCCTTTTTTTAGATGACTTACAGTGGGCAGATTCAGCCTCCCTGAAACTCATGCAACTGCTGATGAGTGACTCTGATAGCCAATATTTGTTAATTATTGGAGCCTATCGCGATAACGAAGTCAATCCCACTCACCCTTTAATTCAAACCTTAGAAAAAATCCGCGACTCGGGGGCTAATCTTCATAACATAACCGTCCAACCTTTAGCGCTAAATCATGTTAGCCAACTGATTGCCGATACTCTCAATGAATCCGCAGCCACAAGACGCATTCAATCTTTTTCCGAACTCCTCTTTAGCAAAACCCAAGGCAACCCTTTCTTTTTAACCCAACTGTTAAAAACCATGAGCTCGGAAAACCTCCTGAATTACGAAGCCAGCAGCGATAAATGGCAATGGGATATCGATGCAATACAAGCTATTGGCATTACCGATTTAAACGTTGTCGAACTGATTGCCAGAAACATTCAAAAGCTACCAGAGGTTACTCAGAAAGCCTTAAAACTTGCCGCTTGCATTGGCAACACTTTTAACTTAGATGTTTTAGCCATTGTCAACGAAGCATCAGAAGTAGTAACGGGGGCGCAGTTGTGGCCGGCGCTTCAGGCGGGTTTGATTTTGCCCCTGTCGGAAGCCTACAAAATTCCCTTGGTATTTCTCGAGTCGGAATCTGAATCAGTGTGGCTGCAAGATGTGAAAGTAGATTACAAATTTTTGCACGACAGAGTGCAGCAATCTGCCTATTCTTTGATTCCCGAAACCGCTAAAAAATCAACTCACTTCAAAATCGGTCAATTGCTGCTGCAAAATACCACAGCAGAAGAACGCAAAAACAATATTTTTGCCCTGGTTAATCAATTGAATTTTGGGATAGAGACAACCACAGAGGAATTACCGCTACTAGCCACCCAGTCAGACAAAAACCTGTTAGCAGAACTTAACTTGATTGCCGGTAAAAAAGCTAAAGCATCCGCAGCGTTTGAAGCGGCTGTTAATTATTTTAATATTAGTTTGGGACTGCTGGCTGCCGATAGTTGGCAGAGTGATTATGACTTGACCCTGGCTATCTATGTAGAAACTGTTGAAGCCGAATATTTAAACACTAATTTTGAGCGTTCTGAACATTTGTCAGAACTGGTTTTGCAACAAGCTAAAACACTCCTTGAAAGAGTCAAAGTGTATGAGCTAAAGATTCAGTCTTATATGTCTCAATTACTGATGCAATTAGCGATTGAAACAGGACTTAACGTTTTAGAAAAACTAGGAGTATCTCTGGAGCAGACCTGTGGAGAACCTACAGTTTTGGTACAACAAATTCGTACAAAGTTGAACGAGGTAAATAAAGAAATTGAGGATTTAGAGAAACTGCCACTAATGACTGATCCCTATAAACAAGCAGCTATTCGGATATTACTAACTATCATCCCGGCTGCTTTTATTGCAAATCCTGCCTTATATCCCCCTATTACATTTAACGGAGTTAATCTCTGTATCGAATATGGAAACCCGCCCCAAGCCGCAGGTATTTATGCTTATTACGGCCTGCTGCTATCAGGGGTAATGGGAGATGCTAATTCTGGATATCGATTTGGTCAACTTGCTTCTCGGTTGTTGGAACAATTTCATATCCCAGAACTTAAAGCTGTAGTTCTGCATCTGTTTAATTCATTTATCAGACATTGGAAAGAGCCAGCCAGAGACACTATTGAATCATTAATGGAAGGAATTAACAGCGGATTAGAGACTGGAAACATGGAGTATGCGTCTTATGCTGCTATTGGGTATTGCAGTCATCTGTTATTTACTGGGATGGACTTGGAAACAGTGGCAGAAAAATATACACAATATACAGATTTAATTGTGAAACTTAAGCAAGAATATTCTATTTATTATATCAAAATAGATCGGCAAATAGTCTTAAATTTGTCCGGTCAATCGACCGAAAAATATCGCTTAGTGAGTGACAGTTTTAATGAAGAAGAATTTCTGCCTTATTTTCGTAAAAACAATAGTGTAAATTTGCTGTGTGAGGCCTATTCTTCCAAAACCATTCTCTCGTATTTCTTTAAAGATTATGCCCAGGCAGTTGAAAACGGTAAGCTAGGGGCCGAATACGGAAAAAATAACGTTGGGATGATGGTGACAGGTCAACTCAACTTTTACTACTCCCTCAGCCTCCTCGCTCAATATCCCAACGTCAGCGAAACCGAACAGAGAGAATATCTCGAACAAGTAGCCACCAATCAAGAAAAAATGAGACATTGGGCCCACAATTGCCCCGCCAACTATCAACACAAATACGAGCTCGTAGAAGCAGAAAAAGCCCGAATTTTAGGAGACTACCCCGCAGCCATCACCCTCTACGATGCGGCCATTACCGGAGCCAGAGAGCAGCAATACACCCAAGAAGAAGCCCTTGCGAACGAACTCACCGGAGAATTTCACCTAACTCGCGGCCAAGAAAACATGGCCCGATTCTTCCTCCTAGAAGCATACTACTGTTACATCCGCTGGGGAGCCAAAGCCAAAGTCAAAGACTTAGAAACGCGATATCCGCAATTGTTCGCCAAAATCAACGCTCAAAAACCCGCTGAAACCAGTCTCAACTTAGCCACCATCATCACCAGTAGCAGCAATTCCGAAGGATTTGACTTAGCCTCCGTCTTCAAAGCAGCCCAAGCCATCTCCAGTGAAATAGTCCTCAGTGAATTGCTGACAAAATTAATCAAAATCGCCATTGAAAATGCCGGCGCACAAACCGGATATTTGCTACTCAAACACTCAAATACATTAACCATAGAAGCGGTCGGACGAGTCGAAGGCGACAACATTACCCTATCACTCATTCCCGATCGACCCCTCGCCGAAGTCCTCCCCATGAGCGTCATCAACTATGTAGAAAGAACCCAAAAAAGTGCCGTCTTAAACAATGCTACTACCGAGGCAATCTTTGCCACAGACCCCTATATTGTTGCCCATCAAACCAAATCCATTCTCTGTACTCCCATCATCAATCAATGTCGCTTCATGGGTGTAGTTTATTTAGAAAATAATCTAATAGAAAAAGCCTTTACTTCAGCGCGAATAGAAGTTGTAAAACTCCTATCTGCCCAGGCATCTATCGCCTTAGAAAATGCTACTTTGTACCAAACATTAGAGCAAAAAGTAGAAGAGCGCACCGCACAATTAGCCAAAGCTAATACAGAAATATTGGTTTTGAACGAACGGCTAAAAGTAGAAAACCTGCGCATGAGTGCGGAACTAGACGTAACCCGCCGCCTGCAACAAATGATTTTGCCTCAACAGCAGGAATTAGAGTCAATTGCAGGGCTAGAAATTGCTGCATTCATGGAACCGGCTGAGGAAGTTGGCGGCGACTACTACGACGTACTAAATCACGGCGGTAAAGTTACAATTGGCATCGGCGATGTGACAGGACACGGTTTAGAAAGCGGCGTGTTAATGATTATGGCGCAAACAGCAATTCGCACTTTGTTGGTTCACAATGAAACCGACCCTGTTAAATTATTGCAGACGGTCAACCAAACGCTTTTTGACAACGTAGAGCGCATGAATTCCGGTAAAAATATGAGCCTTTCTTTGCTGGAATATCGGGACAACACGCTGCGTTTGAGCGGACAGCATGAAGAGGTGATTGTCGTGCGTTCCAGCGGCGAAGTAGAGCGGATTAATACCATTGACTTAGGCTTTCCGCTCGCCTTGGAAGCAGATATTGCCGGTTTCCTTGCTTCTACTGAAATACAGTTGAATTCGGGGGATGTTGTCGTACTCTACACTGATGGAATTACCGAAGCTTTTGATATGAATAAACAGCAATACGGTATCGAGCCATTGATTGACGTTGTTGTTCTTAACAGGGAACAGTCAGCAGCAGAAATTAAGCAAGGTGTTATTGACGATGTGCTGCGATATATGGGGGATCAAAAAGTATTTGATGACATTACTTTGGTAGTAATCAAACAGAAGTAATATCCGGAAACTGTTGACTGTTGACTGTTGACTGTTGACTGTTGACTGTTGACTGTTGACTGTTGACTGTTGACTGTTGACTGTTG
>NZ_JAUBVJ010000069.1:0-44183 GCF_036702785.1 Microcoleus sp. AR_TQ3_B6
CCCAAATCTCAAATCGAAAATCCTCAAGCCCCCGCATTTATCCGTGGGGTCAATCTAAAATCTCAAATCTAAAATCTCAAATCGATTGACTGCGCTTTCTCAAAAAACAAGTGGGTCAAATTAATATTTAGCCCCCTTTTTTTAATCAGCCAAAAACTGCTTGGAGAATCCAAAGTGTACTGTTTCCATAAATAAATTAGTCAGCGGTAACAGTTGGTGACATCCGCCAGTATAAAAATTCTCCTGAGAAATAGCAGCAAAACAACAACTAACTTTATCTGCTAACCTTTGAGAGTGATGCTCTACAATAACGAAATACTTCCAACATTAACTGTAGAGAGCAGCCCAAGAAGTCTTAATATTCTTCTTTCTAAGCTGTTATCCTTACGCAGGATGGAACACCTCGCAGTCGCTCGGGAACTTAAGATTAAAGAAATATCGGTGAAAGTGCAAGATTTTGCCGACATTCATGAGGAAGTAGGGGAAGGGAAATACCTGCCAGAGAGTTGTCCTGAACTAATCGAAATTGAAGGGATTATTGAAGGCATTCTTGAAGAAGAAGAGCAAGAAACTTCGTTAAAATCAATTACCAAGGTTCTTAAAGACGGAGCTTATTTGTATCAAGATTTGTACATCTTTGGTTATAAGAGACAAGCCAATGCTGACAGATTGATTATTTTATGCGAAGATGTGAGACATAGCATGGCAGCTCAGGAAAGCATGGTTCAGGCTGCCAACGAAAACACTATTAAAGTCGATTACTTAGCTGCGACTGGCGATTATATTGACAAACTTATTAATTCCCTAGGCGATGTTTTGTTAGTAACAGGAACATCGGGACACATCAAAAAAGTGAATCAAGCTGCACAGCAATTATTTGGATATACCGAGTCGGAATTAATCGGCAAATCCCTATCCCTGATTACCGCTGAGGAGGAATTGTTGCGAAAAGCCAGCCAGCTACCTCCTGCACTTAAAAGCGAATATTGGCCTCAAGTAAAAGTAGTTTGCGAAACGAAAATAGGTTTAAAGCTGATTGTCGCGTTTTCATGCTCTACTTTCGAGATAAGCATAGGAAGCCAGTATGCAGATAGCGAGGTTATACAAGATTTTGTTTATATCGGCAAAGACATTACCAAGCAACAGCGCATAAAAAATTGTCAAGAAGCACAGTATGCTGTTACTCATATCCTGTCAGAATCAAATTCTCTAGATAGCGCAACTCCGAGAATTTTGCAAGCTATTTGCCAAAGTTTTGGGTGGGATATTGGCGAACTTTGGATACCTGGAGAGGGGGATAAAGAAACTGAATTTTGTGTGGGAATAAAATCTGAAAAACAGCCGATTTGGTGCCTGCCGCTTTGCTGTCTGATCGAGGAAACTACTGGTTTGCAGCGGGTGGCAGTTTGGCAGGCAGGGGAGGAAGTTAGCAAGTTTGCTGAAAACGGCCAACAAATTACTTTGGCTGCAGGTGCGGGTTTGCCGGGATCGGTTTCCAAGAGCGGTTCTACGCAGTGGATTACTGATATTGTGGGCGATCGCAATTTCGTGCGATCGCGCTTGGCCCAGGAAGCGGGACTGCGCAGTGGATTCGGTTTCCCCATTCACGCTAGGGGCCAAGTTGTAGGAGTAATGACTTTTTTTTGCCGGGAAGAACTGCCGCCGGATGAAGATTTACTTCAGATAATAGGTGTTGTAGGTTCTCAATTAGGGGAATTTGTCAAGCGCAAATATGCCGAACAAGAGTTGCAACAAGCTGAAGCTTCAATCCGATTTTTGTACGAAGAAGAAAAACGGCAAAGTGAAGAATTAGCTCGGCAAAACTTAGCTTTAGAACAAGCCAAATTAGAATTAGAAGTAGCTAACATGGCATTGCAGCGGCTCGCTTCGGTGGACGGATTGACTCAAATTCCCAACCGCCGCTGTTTTGACAAACAATTGGAGATAGAATGGCAGTGGATGGAGCGAGAACAAGAGTCGCTGTCTTTAATTTTGTGCGATATCGATTTTTTCAAACTTTACAACGATCGTTACGGGCATCAAAGAGGCGACGAATGTTTAAAACAAGTGGCAGAGATTTTAGCTAGCAACGCTCGGCGGCCGGGAGATTTAGCCGCCCGCTACGGCGGCGAAGAATTTGCGGTAATTTTGTCGCGAACTGATGTGAAAGGAGCAATGCAGGTAGCTGAATCCATTCGCCGCGATTTGAAAGCTGCGACAATTCTTCACGCTACTTCCACGGTAAGTGAGTTTGTAACTCTCAGTATGGGGATCGCTTATGCTGTGCCTGCTGCGGGGTTATCGATTGAGGCGTTAATTGGACACGCCGACCGAGCGCTGTATCGAGCTAAACTAGAAGGGCGCGATCGTATAGTTTGCCTAGACTTGAAAAGAGAATTTCAGGGTCCGAAAGGAGTATTTTCTGATGATTGTGAGAGAAGCTAAAATCGCTGACGCACCTGCAATCGCACGGGTTAATCTAGATACTTGGCGGACAGCTTACCGAAAAATCATACCAGCAGATTACCTCGCACAGTTATCCTATGAAAAGCGAGAAAGCAATTGGCAAGAAATCCTCGCAAACGCAGAAAAAAGTAAAAATTTTGTCTGCGTTGCTGAGAATGACTCGGGACAAATTGTGGGTTTTGCTGCGGGTGGTTGCGAGCGAACGGGCAAATATGTTTATGAAGGTGAATTATTTGCTATCTATATTTTGGAAGAATATCAGCGTCAAGGAATCGGAAGGCAACTCGTGAGAACAGTTGCCACAACATTGGCAGAATTAACTTTGAATTCAATGCTGGTTTGGGTACTGGGAGACAATCCAGCCTGCAGGTTTTATGAATTTTTAGGAGGTGAAAAAGTGGAGGAACTACAGACAAGCAGAGCAGGAGTTGCACTCAAAGAAATTGCCTACGGGTGGAAGGATATCGCAGTGCTCGTGGACAGGTCAGCCTGACCTAAAAAGGGGAAGTTTTATCAATCATCGATCAAACTTCCCCTTTTCATTTGTTCCCGTTCAATTGCCTCAAACAAAGCTCGAAAATTCCCCGCCCCAAAACCTCCAGCTTGCAACTGTTTGCCGTTAACTAAAGTAACTCGGCGCTCAATCATCTCGAAAAAGAAAGTCGGTTCTGCAAAAATTGGCTGGGTAAAGATTTGCAGCAGCATCGCTGCGGGAGTATCTTCTTGCCAATCTGCCAAAACTTCAGAAGCTGCAATTGCTGGCCAATCTGCGGGCAAATAGTTTTGCCGCTGCTGCAATTCGGAGTAGTAGGTTGGAGGAACTGGCAGAAAAGGCAAACCGCGCGATCGCAAATCGGCAACAACCCCCACAATATTATCAGTTTGCAAAGCCATGTGCTGAATTCCCGGTCCCCGATTTGCACTCAAAAACTCTTGAATTTGAGAATTAGCTGATGCCGGTTCATTAATCGGGAATTGCACCCCACCTTCAGCGTGTACCATAACTTGGCTCCGCAAAGCCGAATTCTCAGTCTGAATGTCAAAATTTTGCTGCGGTTGAAAACCTAATATTTTTTGATACCAACGAACAGCACTTGACAAATCGCCAGATTCCACATTTAACACTACGTGGTCAATCAACGTAAACATCGGCAGCTTACCCGCAGCCGAGAGCAGTGAATGGTCGCCAATTCGCTCAACCAGCGTGTGGCTTAAATCTCCCCAACCACCGATTTTTGCCCGCTTTAAATAGCCTCCTTCGTTTAGGTCTTCTTGAATCGGTTCCAGGATTTTAGCGCCTTCGGCAGCCGCTCTAGCTACCGCTAATTCGATATTTTTTACCCGAAAACCCACATCGGCAATCCCGGGAGGATGAAACTTCAACCAACTAGCAGCGGGACTAGCGGAAGTTAGGGGCGAAGATAAAACAAAACATACATTACCGCTGCTGACAACTTCAGTTCGAGTGTGGCTGTTGGCATAACCTGCTGTTGATTGAAAGCCTAAGCGACTGACAAACCATTCGCGGGATATCTTAGCATTTTCAACGTAAAAGTGAATGCGATCGAACTCCATAATCAATAATTGAAAATGGAAAGTGAAAAATGGAGAATCGGCTGATTTTCAGTGGGAAACTGCCAGGGAGGAATTGAGGAATGGATATTTTTCATGTGTTTTTTGTGCGCCCGCTTAATAATAACGTAAAAATTCAATACCCTAACTCCCCCTGAAGGCAGAAATAGGTCGGCAATTAAAAGAAACCCGGTGTCTGCGATAACTTGGATTTGGCCGCGAGGTCTTGGTCAAGTGGTAAGGTTTGCCGAGGCGCACCCTACATAAATAGGTTGCGCGCAACTTCTCAAAATTAAAGATGTCATAATCTTTATGGCTTTGGGCTGACGCTGCCGAATCCCGAATGCCTTCAAATCACCCCTCAATCGCTAAAAGAACAAATGACTTTCCGGCTGAATATTAATCTCCATCGGCACAGCTTGCGGGTCAGCCGCAAGAGCAAACATAATCGCATTTGCAGCAGTTTCGGTACTCAGCATTTTTGACCGGTCTACTTTCAAACTCACATTATCCCAAAACGGAGAATCCACCCCGCCAAAATAGAATAGCGTAAACTTAATGCCGTAGCGCCGCAGCTCATCTGCCATGCACTTGCTGAAACCAACTACCCCAAACTTTGAAGCGCAATAAGCCGTTCCCATCGCCATCGAATGCTTGCCCAAAATCCCGATGACATTGCAAATGTGGCCGGATTTGCGCTCTTTCATCACATTGGCCGCTGCTTGAGACGTGTAAAAACTGCCTTTTAAGTTCAAGTCAAGCATTGCATCTAAATCAGCGGGTTCTAACTTGTTCCACTGCTTGAGAATTCCGGCACCGGCGGCGTTTATGAGGGCATCAATTTGTCCGAAATGCCCCGCCGCTTTTTGCATTAGCGTCTCGACTTGCGGTAAATCGGTGATATCTGTGGGCACGCACAGTACCTCTGTTGCTGAAAGTTCGCTAGCTAAAGCGTCTAACTTACTGCTGTCTCTGGCGGCGAGCACTAGCCTCGCACCCGCATCAGCGAGTTTGCGAGCCACTGCTGAACCGATGCCGCCAGTCGCACCCACCACAACCACAACTTTGTCTTGCATATCCCTTTACATTTCTTTACGTCCAGATTGTATGATAACTCAAGTTGCTAGTAATGGGGATGCTTATATATTTTAATTTTTAATTAATTGAGGGAAACTTGCCAGCCTTTTTCTGCTTTTTTTAGCTGGAGAGAAGCGCAGGATTGCAAAAATTTAGTAAATTTCCTACCGAGATTAAAATCTTTAATTATTTGGGTAATTTGTTTGCCGTATTGTCTGTGAAATTCGCTGCCTACATTGGAGAGAAATACAGAATTTTCAGGAGAGTTGTCGGTTAAGTCGCCAACGATTTTGACAAGAGCTCTTTCCAAGTCTTCCAGAGAATTAATATCTGTCAAGCTGGTAGGTGCTGCCTGGTGGTTATTCAGATTTTCTTGGCTAAGTATTGGGGGTGGGGGCGACAGTTTGACTTCAAAAAGAGTGACATAAGTTTGAGAAGTTTCTGAGGGTTTGTGAATGACAAAATCGGTGGGATATTTGAGAAAAATATCCCTGGTTTTAGTGCCGAGGAAATGATGGGCAACAACTTGATTTAGGACTAAACCGTAATTCTGTCTAAATAAAGATGAAATTGTAGACAGTGCAATCCACTGAGTAGAGGCGCGTTGTTGCTCTTTTTTGATTAATTCTTTTAGCTGAATAACTAATTGTTCTACGGGTGTAATTTCCGGTATGGTTACGAGGGAATGGGTTTCCACTTGTCCAGTTTGGCTGTTTAAAACTATGATTTTATCTATTTGTTTGCGGACTTGAAATACGGTTAATCCGTGGGCTTGCAGTGTGTTGCTGAGGTGAGTGAGAGCTCGATCGGACGAACAGACAAAAATCTCTTTGGCTGTGGGATAATGTACGAAAATCGAGGCGCCGACTGTAGCCATTTTTAAGTCGGCGCTGTCTTTGCCGGGGGGGACGTGAATTAGTTGATAGCCGCGCTGGTGAAATTCGGCATCTTTCTTGCCCATGCTGCGCCAGTTGGCAAAGGCAACTTTGATTTGGATGGGATAGTGGCAAATTCCCTCTAGGAATTTTTCGGTTTCGATGGTGAGTTGCAAGTTTTCGACATCTAACAGCAAAATAGCAATGCCGAGAGGAAGCGGGGCTGGTTGATTGGCTGTTGGAGTTGGAGGTTCTGAGGAAACTGAGTTTTGTGATTTAGCTGGTGCTGTTTGAGATGGGGCTAGCTGCTGAATTTTGGCCCATAATTTGCTGAATTGAGGTGAATTAACGAATTCTGGAACTAGGAGAATTTGTAGGTATTTTTTCGCTGTCAGCAGCAGGGAATCTGTATCGCTGGCTACTCTGAAACTTTTTGTCAATTTTCCAATCAAAACTGACTGAAAAGTAGGTTTTGCCCAGGGGGTGTTCCTGTATTTTTCAGCTATCCATTCGGGATGCTGTTCCTGAACGGTAATTAGTGTTTGAGCGATATAGCGACTGATGGCGCTGAATGCGGGAGATTCTTGAGTCGCAAGCTCGGAAGTTCGATCGGGCATGGCCCTCTACAATGCGGAATGCTGTTTCAATTTATCACAATTCTAGTTTCTCGCCGGGAGTCGGACGATCGCCCGCCAAATTAAACCGGCGGCTATTAATGCCAATCCTGTCAGCCAAATTTCCCTCTCCACCGAGAAAGCCAGAAACAGACAATTCCCCAAACCCACCCAAGCCAACCACTGCGGATAAAGCCTTTCGGCGGGGGAAAGTTGCAGGGCGGCGAGGTTGGTGATAGCGTAGTATATCAAAACACTAAAAGCACTGAAGGACCAAGTGGTTTTGACATCGCCGAGGAGGATTAAAAGTGCGATCGTAACTTCGACAACCACCACAGCTACGTAGGGAGTTGTCCCCTCTGGATTCAGCCGCGCCAAGACTCTTGGCATATCCCGACGCCGCCCCATCGCCAGCCAGACGCGCGACAGCCCTAAAATTAAGTTCAGCAAGACTCCCAACATAGCGGTAATTGCACCGACGGCTAGCAGTTGAGAAACTCCTGGAATTGGGAAACTGCGGGCGATGACTTCCAAGGGTGCAGTCCTGCCGCCTGGAAGTAAAGACAATTTATCTGGTTCCCCCGCGCCCGCGACAACTATTGCTACCGCCACGTAAAGCAGCATTGTCAGCCCCAAAGTTAAAATTATGGCTTTTGGAATGGTTTCCCTCGGTTCCCGCACTTCCTCGCTCATTGTGGTGATGCGGGCGTAACCGCTGTAAGCGACAAACATCAGGGCGGTGGCCTGCAGGATGGAGCCGATCGAGCTATCATTCTGTAGCGCGGGCATGGACCACCTTACCTCTGGCAAACCGACAGCAACAAACACCGCTAAGGATAGAAGTGTAACTGAGACTGTGACTGTATTGGCAATATTCGATCGCCTAATTCCTGTCAATACAATTAAAGTGAGGGCGGCGAGGGCGATTAAAGCTGTTAGGATCGGGTAAGTGCGATCGGCTATACCAACTGCATTTAAAAAATACCCCGCAAAACCTAAAGCAGCAGTAGCCGCTGAAGCCGTTTTCGCCAACAGAAACATCCAGCCGGCAGTGAAACCCAGCCAAGGATTGAGATATTTGTAGCCATATTCATAAGTACCGCCGCTAACTGGATGATTTGCCGCTAATTGAGCGCTGTTAAGGCCATTGCAAACAGCAACAAAAGCTGCAATACATACAGCTAAAATCACTCCCGGCCCAGCAACTTCAGCAGCAATGCCGATACTCACAAATACTCCGGTACCGATGATTGAGCCCAGGCCCATGAGAGTTGCGCCAAAAACACCTAACTCTCGCTTAAGAAGCGGTGAAGACATAAATATAGCGGTTTTCTATTCAGTGCCATACTGATATTAGGTTAGATCTAGCAATATTTGCAATGATTCCGGCCGGGGCCTAAACCGCCGCCTCAAAAATCAAGTCCCCAGCTAGGAGGACTGAAATATTTATTGAGAATGTTGCCAAATCTGAGTCAACACTAATATCAATTCCGGTGGCATTGGAATGATTAAACCACAGAGTACGCTCCAGAACGCAGAGGAAGAGAAGAGAGAGATGAATAATTCCGATGAAGGGCGGATTTGATATAATTCAAATACTATTACTATTTCCTAGTGTTCTTAAGAGGACTTTAACTGTGAGACAGGGACTTAATTCTGTCGGAATATAGCGGCTGATAATTTCGCACGGTTCGGCGGGCGATTTACACCGCAGGTAGGGTCTCCTTTATAAAAAAGCTAGGGAAGTGCGATCGCCACTTGATAATTCTTACCATCTTTTTTAACTTTAAAAGTTTGGCATGACTGCAAAAAATTAATTACCTTGCTGCCCAAATTCAGCGATTGCAGTTTTTTAGTAATTGGTTGATTGTATAACTTATTAAATTCGCTGGCAACCTGGTTAATCGGGATATAACTACCTGGAGAGTGAGCAGTTAATCCTGTGATAATTTTGACTAGAGATGCTTCCAGGGTAGCAGAGGAATGAGTTTTTGAAGTGGAGGATTTTTGGGCGCGCGCCACTTGATGTTCCTGACCGATTAATTTTACTTGAAAAACCCCAGATTCCGACTGCAAATATTTGAGTAAACTGGATTTTTTGCCCAAAAAATTTTTCGCAACAGAATCAGCATGAGATTGATACTTAACCAAAAAATATTCCTTGATTTTGACCACAGGAATAGCATCCTGTTTTAACTCAATTTTTGCAGCTTCAATTATTTCTACAAGTATAGTTTTAAAAACATCCAGCGACTCAATAGCATTTGAATTGAGACCAGGCATTATTTCGGGCAAATTTTGCTCCGCAACATTTTGATGGACAGCAAAGGTAGCCAAAGATGCTTCAAGCACCGGGGTAACTTCGTTTTGTGCTGACTCCGACAGTGCAGCAGGGGAAGTTGTAGAAGGGAAAACAACAGTCCGGCGCTCTTGAAAAAGCTCAGCCAGACTAGAAAAACGAGCGATTCGCTCATCAATAGATTTGTGTTCAGCCTTCAACAACTCTGCAACTTGATTAGCCAATTCTTCAAAACTAGGGATTTCCATTTCCCTCTCACAAGAATAGTGATGAGTATCACCAGTCAGAGGATTTTCAACAGACAAAACCGAATTTTGCCGGCGCACCCGAAACACAGTCAATCCCTGATTTTGCAACTGATTGCAAAGATGATTTAACAAACCATCCGAAGAACAGACAAAAACTTGTCGCACATCCCGATATCGATATAAAATAGCAGCGCCAAAAGCAATCATCTTACCATCAGCACTATTAGCACCGCCCGGAACGTGAATTAGTTCGTAACCGCGATCGTAAAGTTCAGCATCTAGCTTGCCCCCTAGGGGGTTTTTCCAGTTAGCAAAAGCAATCTTAACTTGCAGGGGATAGCTGCACAGACTGGCTAAAAACTTTTCCGTATTAATGTCTAGTTTCAAGTTTTCTGCATCTAGCAATAAAATCGCAATTCCCCGATCGCACTCTGCGCTTGTTTCTGGGGCGATCGCACTTTCGGTGCAGCCACTGTTAGACGGCGGCAAAGGCTCAAACAATTGTTGGCGGCGAGCTTGGGACGGATAAAACTGCCGGCGCGGGGAACGACGGCTGTTGCGAAATCGATCGGGGGAGCGTCGGGTATTTTTCATTAACTGACGATCGTAGCCTAACTTAGGGTGGTCGATCGGCTCATAATAACAACAGAACGTTAACAATTCTTAAAAAAAATGGCAAGAGACTTGCGGGGATTCCTAAAACTACTCGAAGAACGGGGACAACTGCGCCGGATTAGCGCCTTAGTCGATTCCGACCTCGAAATTGCCGAAATTTCCAACCAAATGCTGCAAAAAGGCGGTCCTGGACTGCTGTTTGAAAACGTCAAAGGGGCCGAATTCCCCGTCGCCATCAACCTCTTGGGTACGGAAGAGCGCGTTTGCTGGGCGATGAACATGGAAAAGCCTCACGAACTAGAAGAGCTCGGCAAAAAACTGGGAATGCTGCAACAGCCAAAACCGCCGAAAAAGATTTCCCAAGCGATAGAATTCGGCAAAGTCCTGTTCGACGTAGTGAAAGCCAAACCCGGCCGCGACTTTTTCCCAGCTTGTCAGCAAGTAGTATTTGAGGGAGAAGGGCTGGATTTGAACAAAATCCCGATGATTCGCCCTTATCCGGGAGATGCGGGCAAAATTATCACCCTGGGTTTGGTAATTACCAAGGATTGCGAAACGGGCACGCCGAATGTGGGGGTTTATCGGTTGCAGTTGCAGTCAAAAAATACGATGACTGTACACTGGTTATCGGTGCGGGGCGGGGCGCGGCACTTGCGGAAAGCGGCGCAGGCTGGTAAAAAGTTGGAAGTTGCGATCGCCCTTGGAGTTGACCCCCTGATTATTCTCGCCGCAGCAACCCCAATTCCTGTAGATTTATCGGAATGGTTATTTGCGGGACTTTACGGCGGTTCCGGCGTGCAATTGGCGAAGTGCAAAACGGTAGATTTGGAAGTACCGGCGGACTCGGAAATTGTGTTAGAAGGAACGATTACCCCGGGGGAAGTTCTGCCCGACGGGCCCTTCGGCGATCACATGGGTTATTACGGGGGCGTGGAAGATTCGCCGCTGGTGCGATTCCACTGCATGACGCACCGCAAAGACCCGATTTATCTGACCACATTTAGCGGGCGGCCGCCGAAAGAAGAAGCAATGATGGCGATCGCGCTTAACCGTATTTATACGCCTATTTTGCGACAGCAAGTATCGGAAATTGTCGATTTTTTCTTACCGATGGAAGCGCTGAGTTATAAAGCGGCAATTATCTCGATTGATAAAGCATATCCCGGTCAAGCGCGCCGGGCTGCTTTAGCATTTTGGAGTGCATTACCGCAGTTTACTTACACTAAGTTTGTGATTGTTGTCGATAAAAGTATCAACATTCGCGACCCGCGTCAAGTAGTTTGGGCAATTAGTTCTAAAGTCGATCCGGTTCGGGATGTATTTATTCTGCCGAATACGCCTTTTGATACGTTAGATTTTGCCAGTGAAAAGATTGGTTTGGGAGGCAGAATGGGGATTGATGCGACTACGAAGATGCCGCCGGAAACGGATCACGAATGGGGGGAAGTTTTGGAGTCCGATCCGGATGTGGCGGCGATGGTAAAAAGGCGTTGGGCTGAGTACGGTTTGGCCGATTTGAATTTGGGAGAAGTCGATCCGAATTTGTTTGGATATGAGATGAAGTAGGGGAATCAACCGTAAAATCTGAGATATCGTCCATCCTCGATCGACCTGTAGGGGCGGGTTCACCAACCATTTATGACACAGATAGACAATCTCAAAAACCCGCCCCCACCCAACGAAAAATCTCAACTTACCTCTTTTTAATGCGATCGAGTGCGATCGAGACTTATGCACTCAGACAAAGAAACCGGGTTTTTATCGAGTCTTTGCACTCTAAGGAAGTATTCTCGAAAAAACCCGGTTTCTGGGTTCCTATGCGTAAGTTATATTATATCCTAAAGTTTGTGCCACAATTGAGGAACGAAGGATTAATCCCACTCACGAACAAGCCCAAGCCTGTCTGCGCGTTTGCCAGATGTTCTCTAGCTACTACCGAGATATTCAACTATTCCGTTTTGACCCAGAAAGTCGCGAAGTTTACATTTTCGTAAGCGAGGAATTGCAAATTATGGTCTTCCCATCAGGCAACTGGAGTTTTTTAGATGAAACCTAATTTTAAACAAATGAGCGTTCCTGAACTCAGGAAATACGTGCTAACACATCGGGAGGATATGGAAGCTATCCGGGCATTATTTCATCATCCGAGTCTGAAATACCAAGAAATGCCTCCTTTAGTGACTGGAGATGGTATGCCAATTGCGGAAAATATTCGCATCGCTGAGGAAGCAATTAAGAAAAGAGTTGAAATCGATCGCGAAAAACAACAACAACGGGAAAAAGCACAGGAGGATGGATTACGCCAAAAATTAGAACTGGAAATTGAGCAAAAACTTAGAGCAAAAATTGAATTAGAAGTGGAACAGAAGTTGCAGGAAAACTTAGAAAAAGAAATTGAGGCTCTGATAAGTGCGATCGCCCAATTTTTAGCAGCAACTAGCGGGTTTTCATCAAAACTGGCAGGGTCGATCGCACTTTTGGCAATTCAGCAAGGGATTGAGGATTTTGGCGATTTTGATAAGCGATGGAATTGAGTGCGATCGGGACTTATGCGCTTCGTCAGAGAAACCGGGTTTTTTGCCGAGTGTGCGGGCTGTAACGAAGTATTCTGGAAAAAACCCGGTTTCTGGGCCCCATGCGTAAGTCCTGTTTAAACAACAGCTACTCCGTCTCCCGAAGTTGCTGAAGCCTTGCTTGCGTTGTTGGATGCTGGGAAAGTTGCGAGTCTTGACCCGCTGACATCGCCTCCCAGAGAAAATAAATGAAATTGCTCCAAGCGGTTTGGGTGTTGGGATGATTCTCTCCCAATTGGTTAAACAAGATTTCTAATGCTCCCAGGTAAAGCGATTCCGCCTCCGAGTAGCGCTCCATTGCACGGTATAGCTCTGCCAGATTGTTCAAACTCAATGCCGTATCGGGATGGTCAGCTCCGAGCTCTTGCTCCCTGATCGAGAGCGATCGCACATACAGGGGTTCTGCTTCCGGGTAGCGTCCCATTGCATAGTACAGCCCTGCCAGATTGTTCAAACTCATAGCCGTATCGGGATGGTCGGCTCCGAGCTGTTGCTCGCAGATCGAGAGCGATCGCACATACGAGGGTTCTGCTTCCGGGTAGCGTCCCATTGCATAGTACAGCCCTGCCAGATTGTTCAAACCCAATGCCGTATAGGGATGGTCGGCTCCGAGCTGTTGCTCGTAGATCGAGAGCGATCGCACATACAAGGGTTCCGCCTCCTGGTAACGTCCCATTGCACTGTATAGTTGTGCCAGATTGTTCAGACTCGTTGCCGTATCGGGATGTTCTGCTCCGAGCTTTTGCTCTCTGATCGCAAGCGATCGCACATACAAGGGTTCCGCCTCCGGGTAGCGACCCATTGCATGGTACAGCAATGCCTGATTGTTCAAACTCAGAGCTGTATCGGGATGTTCCGCTCCGAGCTGCTGCTCCCTGATGGCGAGCGATCGCACATAAAAGGGTTCCGCCTCCGGGTAGCGTCCCATCGCACGGTATAGCTCTGCCAGATTGTTCAAAGTCGCAGCCGTATTGGGATGGTCGGCTCCGAGCTGCTGCTCGTCAATAGAGAGTGAGCGCAGATACAAGGGTTCCGCCTCTGGGTAGCGACCCATTGCATAGTACAGCACTGCCAGATTGTTCAAACTCATTGCCGTATCGGGATGGTCGGCTCCGAGCTGCTGCTCGTCAATAGAGAGTGAGCGCAGATACAAGGGTTCCGCCTCTGGGTAGCGACCCATTGCACGGTATAGCAATGCCAGATTGTTCAAACTGCTTGCCGTATCGGGATGTTCGGCTCCGCAGCGTTTCTCTGTCATCTGGAGGCAAGCTTTCGACCACTTCTGGGCCTCTGCCCACAAACTCTGTCCCTGGGCAACCCGCGCTAAGCCTATGGAAGACCACGTAGCATCACTATCTTCCAGCAAATGCGACCATTGCTCCGCCACCACTTCCAAATGGGGCAGCGCCTCCTTCACCCGTTCCTGCACCTCCAGCGTCACAGTCTGCGGAATCGTCTTCGCCACCGCTGTCAGCACCACTGCAAAGTTGCTCCGCAAAATCTCAGCATCGGCGTGTCCCTGCAATTTGACTGCAAAAAACTCCCGAATCAAAGCATGAAGTTGATAGCGTGGCTGCACCAGCCCCGATTGAGCCGAATCTGAGATTTCATCCTCCACCAGCGACAGCAAACTCTGTTCCAGCAGTTCGTAATCCCGACAATCTTCCAAATCCTCCTCATCCCAATCCGGCAAACACTCGGCTACCAACTCCCAAGGAATCGGAGCCTGAGCAAACACGCTCAGCAGACACCCCAGCGTCCGCGCCGGAGGGTTCAACTCCGCCCAACTCAACTCAAAAGCTGCCGCCACTCCGCGCCTAGCCGTCATCCCAGCTTCCGCCTCCCGCAAGGCCCGCGCCTCCAATCGCTGACTCTGCAACCGTTGCAGCATTTCTGCCAAGGACAGCGCCCGCTTGCTCCGTAGATAGCGCCCTACCAGTTCGATGCCCAAAGGCAAATAATCTAACCACTGACAAAGCGCTTGAGCATCTTCAAGCTGGGCATCAATCCGTCCCAGCCCGTTTCCCGGCAAATCCCCAGCCGTCAGCCGCAGCAAGTTTAGCGCCGCCTCTGGTTTCAACACTTTTAACGGCAAACACCCCACAGGCGGCGGCACAAATTGTCGCGCTGTCAGCAACACCTTAAAGCGGGGATTTCTCGGGAGCAACGGCAGCAACGCTCGGTAATCCTTGACATCATCCAATACCAGCAGAGCATTGCCAGAGGTTTGTTTTGCCCACTCTTCGTAGCAAAACTGCAACCGTTCCTCCAGATTGTCGAGAGTATCCGGCGGCTCAATTCCCATTCGCAGCGCTTTCTGCAACACCTGCCGTGCTAAATCGTTGTCCCGGACAAACAGCCACCAAATCCCTGCTGGATAGGTGTTGCAGTCGCGGTGAAAAGTTGCATACTGCCATGCCAATTCTGTCTTGCCGATGCCGCCCATTCCCGACGCAGCGGCAATGGCAACGCGGCTCCTATCCTGCAACAATCCGTGCAAGTCCTGCATTTCCTCATCCCGTCCGACAAAGTTTTTTGAACCGAGTTCCGAGGGAATATCGTATAGTTGGTAAAAACTTGTGAAACCTGGATTAGGTGTTTTTCGCTCCAGGTCTAGGACTTTTTTGCTAATACTTTAGCCCACTTCCGAAACGTTGGGAAATGCCGCTGTAAAAAATTCTCTGTATCCAATTCAGCCTCGTAGGAAATTCCCACAAACGGTGGAATGCTTGAAATTACGCCTTTAAGTTTTGCGGCCGCTGTCGCTCCCGGTTGGTTTAGCTTGTCTCGAATCTCCTGCAAAATCTGAATTACCTGATCGGGATACTGTCGCTGCACTTCAATTTGCCCAACTTCTTCGACTATCTCGGCAACAATAATCTCAGCCTCATGTTCGGGAATTTCCACCGTTTTCGTTTGCCGAGCGAGAACCTGCCAATTCTCCTCTTCCTGCTCCCGAATCTCCTTGCGTAGCTCTCGGATTTGCTGTTTAATTCGGATCTTTTCTTCTTGCGGTGCTAAATTTAGAGCCTTCTGCTTGCCCACTAATTGCTCTTGCAGCAATTCCAAGTTTTCTTCCATGTCAGACAGACGATCGATCGGCATTGATATAACTCCGGCAGACTGAACAACTCCTGACTCTAGTCTACATCCGGAAAATTCCAATATCCGCATTAATACGATCGAACTGATATCTTGCATTTGTTGCCCGATTCCGGCAGGGGTTGAAACCCCTGCCTCAAAGCGAAAGTCCACTTAAGTGGACTGAAGAAAGGATTGATTAAAAATTTAAAAAAAAGGATGGAAGCGGAGATCGATCGCCTTTTCAGTCGTCTTTAGACGACTTGAGCTTTGAGGCGGGGGTTTCAACCCCCGACGGACTGTTGCAAGAAGTGCAAAAACTAAATCACAAATTAGTTCAATGTTCCAAAACCTCAACCAAATCTTCGATCATCAAATCGAAGACAGCAGCAAGTTTCTGCAAAGCCGTATAGTCCACCGTTGCCAGTTTAGGAGCTTGTGCATAATTTTTGACTGTGCTGTAGGGAATGCCCGTTCTGTCAGAGACTTCTTTGAGCGTCCAACCCTTTTCCTGGGCTAGTTCTCGAACCCGCAACCGAATTAATCCCATCTTCCCGCTGACAAATCAGTTTACTGTTCCAAAATCTCAACCAAATCTTCGATCGCAATATCGAACGCACGGGCCATCTTGTCCAAAGCTGTGTAGTCAACGGTAGCCATGCCTGGAGAATTGGCATAGGTAATGATCGTGGTGTATGGAATACCTGTTCTTTTGGATACTTCTGTCAGATTCCAACCCTTCTCTTGAGCAAATTCCCGAACTCGCAGTCTAATTCGTCCCATATTCCCAACGATAAATCAGCTTACTCTTCCAAAATCTCAACTAAATCTTCGATCGCAATATCGAACGCACGGGCTATCTTGTCCAAAGCTGTGTAATCTACAGTTGCCATACCTGGAGAATTAGCATAGGTGGCGATCGTGGTGTATGGAACACCTGTTCTGTTGGAGACTTCCCTGAGAGTCCAACCCTTTTCTTGAGCAAATTCTCGAACTCGCAGCCTAATTCGTCCCATATTCCCAACGATAAATCAGCCTACTCTTCCAAAATCTCAACTAAATCTTCGATCGCAATATCAAACACGCGAGCCATTTTGTTTAAAGCTGTGTAATCTACCGTTGCCAGCTTGGGAGAATGGGCATAGCTTCTAACCGTACTGTAAGGAATGCCCGATCGCTCAGAAACTTCTTTAAGCGTCCAACCCTTTTCCTCAGCTAGTTCTCGAACCCGCAACCGAATTAGACCCATCTTCCCGCTGACAAATTAGTTCAATGTTCCAAAACCTCAACCAAATCTTCGATCATCAAATCGAAAACAGCAGCAAGTTTCTGCAAAGCCGTGTAGTCCACTGTTGCCAGTTTAGGAGCATGGGCATAATTTTTGACCGTGCTGTAGGGAATGCCCGTTCTCTCGGAAACTTCTTTCAGCGTCCAACCCTTTTCCTCAGCTAGTTCTCGAACTCGCAACCTAATTAACCCCATTTATGCTTGACATAAGCTACGTCTTTGGCTTTTAATAGTTAAATACAGCGATCGCCCTTGATTTCTGAGGTCGCAGGGCGATCGCCTTTCATTCACCACCCACAAACGTGGGAAGGATTTTCCTATGATACCAAAACAACCGACATATCGCGATCGACTTCAACCTTGGCATCTAATTCGCCACCTCCCCAAATGTCAGCGGTTAACAGTCGCCCGTTTCGCCCGCCGCCGCGATGCCGAATCTTACTTGAACGCGCTGCGCCGCTTAATGCCCGCAGTCCCGCATACAATTGTGTTCGTAAATGCGGTGTCTGTGTTGGATGAAAACAGCGTTCCAATTCAAACACAATTGCCGATCGAAGTTTAATGCGATCGAACTGATATCTTGCATTTGTTGCCAGATTCCGGCGGGGGTTTAAACCCCCGACCGACTAATGTTGCTAAACTTTAAAAAGAACATTTACTTAAAGACATTATCGCGATTGCAATTCTAGCTATCATCAGTGGTGCAGACGGATGGGTGCAATAGAATCCTATGGTAATGCCAAATATGAATGGTTGAGAAAATTTCTATAATTACCGAATGGTATACCATCTCATGACACATTTAGTCGGGTATTTGCCAGAATTGAACCGCACCACTTTCAAGAATGTTTTTTGAGTTGGGTAAATGCGATAGTCGGGGAATTAGAACTAAACGCGATCGCCATTGATGGCAAAACAATGAAACAATCTTATGACCAAGAATTTCTTAATGGTACCCGCCACGTGATTTATCCGTGGAATCAATCCCTTTTCGAAAATCGAAAATCCTCAAGAAAGAGCATTTATCCGTGGGGTCAATCTAAAATCTAAAATCTAAAATCTAAAATCTAAAATCGATTGACCGAACTGACCAGCAAAAAGCGCTACATATAGTTACTGCCTGGTCTTCATCTCATCAATTTGTTTTAGGGCAAAAATAAGTCCATAAAAATTCTAACTAGCTGACAGCAATTCCGGAATTAATAGAAATTTTAGAAATTGCCGAAACTGTAATAACCCTCAATCCTATGGGATGCAAAAAAGACATAATATCTCTGATTATCAACAAGAAAGGAGATTATATTTTAGCTTTAAGATGGAATCAAAAACTCCTGTACAAAGCCGTAAAATCCTGGTTGGAAGTAGCTCAAAAAGCAGATTATTTAGGTAGAGAGTACAATCCGGCATGAACAAGTAGAAGCTGAACATCATCGAGTGGAAAAAAGACAAGTCTGGACTGTGGATGGATCCGAGTTACCACCTCTGCATAATCAAGAATTATGGACGGGATTAAAAACAGTTATCATGATAGTTAGTGAACGACGATTGTGGAATAAAACCACAACGGTCGCTCGTTTTTACGCTTAGTAGTTTAAGCAGTAATGCTGAGAGAATTGCTGGGGCAGTCCGCAGTCAATCGATTTTAGATTTTAGATTTTAGATTTTAGATTGACCCCACGGATAAATGCTCTTTCTTGAGGATTTTCGATTTTCGAAAAGGGATTGATTCCACGGATAAATCACGTGGCGGGTACCATCACGAAATTCTTGGTCATTGGGGCATTGAAAATAGCTTACATTGGACACTCGATGTTACATTCTCCGAAGATGAAAGCCGGAAGAGGAAACAGCACTCTCCCGAAAATTTTGCACTTCTACGTCGCTTGGCTATAAGTTTACTAAAACCAGAGAAAACTTCCGGCACAAAGTATAAAAATGAAGCGGTATCGAGCGGCAATGGACAATAATTATTTAGTTCAAATTTTAAACTCTGCCAGTTAATGCTCGAAATCTAACACCTATCTAAGAAGAAAAATTATCCGGCTTTAAGAAGTTGAGAAAATCTTAAGGTTATGATTTAATCTGCTTAAGTAGGGTAAAAATTAATGATTTTAAGAAGGTTTTTTTAGTTATTTAGTAATGCACAAATTCAGGTTTTTGTCAAATTAATTTAGATGCGTTTACCCAGGCGAACCAACAAATGTGGGGCCGAACATCCAGCCCGCCCCACATTCTCCAAAAGCCACCAAACCCTTCACTTCACCCAAGCCGGATGAGCCATCAAAGCCGCAAACGGCTGCACACCCCGCAACTGATTCGACAGTGGCAAATGACCCCTAGGCGCGCTCAAATCCCAAATAAACTCTTGCGGATACCGCGTCCAATTATTCCCCTTCTTCCAGCCAATTAGCCGCCACAACTTCTCCCAATTCTTCCCCGAACTGAGCCAAATTTCCCGCTGCACCGAAAAGCCAAATTTGCCTTCGGAATGAACTTTCCATAGCGTATTAATTGTTTGCAAATCCGCCATCGGCAAACTCTCCACTTGCGTAAAATACAGCCACTTTCTCACGGAAGCTGCATCACCCGCCAATTCACAAAGCTTGTCTAAAGTCAAGCGATCGGCTTCTTGAAATTCTTGTAACGCCAATAATTGTTGTAGCGGAGTGTAATCAATATTAGAGTCCGATCGCAGCGGGACAAGCCCAGTCGGAAAATTCGCTTGCAAAAACTCCGCCGCTCTCGGAGAATTAGCACTGTAAAGAATTTGGTAAGCCTTACCCATTACCGCAGTCGGTGCCTCTGACTTGCGCTCTAATAAAAATTCCATCAATACATCCCAACCGGAATCTGCTATTTGTTGTTGCAGCAGTTGCAGTTGAGTTTTTTCCGAACCAGACCTCAACTGAGAGCGGAGTTCGGCTGTATCGGCCGCCGAGTCTAGAGGAGAAGTAGAAATCGAGTCAGTCATGAGAAACTATCAGCTATCAGCTATCAGCTATCAGCTATTAGCTGAAGCCCTGGTTTTCCCCCATTGTACAATGGTACTGACTCCGATTCACTTCTGTGTACTCGGATAGCTGGGCGCAACGCCCCCTAGTTTAGCCTCACGCCCGCACACTCTTCGCCAATGGCAGCAATCGCAAATAAGTCTACCATCTGAATTTTACGATCGATGCCATTTAAAAGAGTTGTTCTTGAACCTAGTCGTCCACGATCGAAACCCATGCAGAGAACGAAGGCGGAAAAAAGTTTATGTCATATTCCGAGTCTTCCCACTCTTTGACCCAAAGCGGCACGGCGCCGGGGCGAGGAGTGGCAGCAAAGGTGCGTTCTTTGACTTCGATCGAGTGAAATAGCTGTTTTAAAGTATCTCCCCGATCCAAAGCTTCGCTGAGGATGTCGTCCAAGTCAGGATCGAGCCGTTTGACGCGGTTTTTGTCGTCCTCAAGCCACAGAAGTTTCAACGACTTGAGATCCCTCGGACTGAGGATGCTCTTGTAGTACACGCGCTTGAGGGTCGCTACGGGCTCCAATGAGCGTTCGATCCGGCGAATTTGCTGAACTCGCAGGTAGTGCCATTCCGCTAAACGCTTGCTTTCCGAAGGCGGGAGGGTTCCCTTCCCTGCTGCGTGTTTGTAGTCGTATTTAATCAAACTGCAAGCCATATTGGCCAGCAGGTGAATCAACTGTTTTTCTTTGGGTGTCGCCTGACGCCGTTCCTGGGTTCTTGTCAATACGCGCTGTCTGCGGGTAGTTTCGAGAGTATTTTCCATTGGGTTTTTACGATATGAAATACGATTGTGACAGATCCGAATCCCGAACATCCGAAGGTAAGGAAGTTGATAGGCGGGGAAACTCCACCGACAGACTCGCCTTACCTGTTTATTTTCTCATTCACCGTTCTCTGAAACTGACCCCACCCCCGGGATTAAGTAGACTGATATTGGGATCGAGTTTTAACCGCCTCGATCCGAGGCGGTTGCGACAACAAATGCCACCACAACCAAAACCACACCCACAACCGCACAAGAGATAACCACACAAGAGTGCCAATTATTTCCTGCCTTTACCCGTTTTTACCTCTTCTTGCTCGCCATCCTCATTCGTTCCAGTGTAGTCAAAGTCAGGACGGCTCTCCCAAGCCGTAAAACTGCTGGCTAATGTAGGTTGTAGGGCGATCGCAGAAGCGCTGGCGCTACCTGCATCGAAAAAGCCGAAGCCAGCCGAGGCAATTCGCTCTAATACTAAGATGCTGTTTTTCATGTTCGATGACCCTGATTTGCGTAGATTGACACTTTTTGGCTATCCCGATCTATTAGAAATGGGTTGATGCAATAACCCACTTGTCTTCTGATAAATCTGCCTGTCATAATCAATTCAGACAGGCACACCCGCTTGCGATCGGAAACGCCAGAAGTGACGTGTTACTAATGTCCACGATCATCCACCAACCAGAATTTTTTGGGTAGTGGAGCGAAAGCCATCAGGGCGTCGATCCATCAGGGAGTTATGCCATCAGGGTGCTAATCCATCGGGTAGTTAAGCCATCAGGGCGCATCTTCTACAATTAGCCACAGACTTAACTTTTATAGTTGAGCGAGTGGTTTGCCGGGTTCTGACAACGCCTTTAAGAATTAAACTTTTTGTGGATTCATCCCGAAAAGTTTGTTCTTATGAATCCCACAATGCGAAAGCCCGGGGAAAGTCAGCAGCATGGAATTCCATGCAATCTAAGTCAACTAAAAAAAACGCAGATTAACGATATCTCCCACTCAAGCAGTCCTCAGCCAAACGCTGAGGTTTTTTATTGGCAGCCCTTGCTAAGCCTTTTCCTCCGGCATTCGGCAGGCAGAGCTCAATGCCGAAGGTTGACCGTGCTGCGGTTATGAGTTTCCCTGGCAATATCATACCACCGGCTGAATTTTAAAGTAGTTTTGTAAAAAAATGTAAAAAAAGGGCGTTTTATCGTTCTCAATCCGAGAAGAGTGAAAATTCATATAATTAGGTGAATAAGTGTAAAGAATCCCCAACTTTATAATTTTGATGAAAGGATCTGGTGCTCGTTTTGGTTTTGGCCGCCGAGTCGAGGCTTGGCTGCTTTCTCAAATTTATCCGTTTGAAAATTACCTTGCCGCCGACGGTAAACCTGATGTGAAGATTTGTAACGGTCGCCGGTCTCACAAAGCGACCAAGCAACATCTATCACTTGGCCGTTTTTGCAAATCTTTGGGCTATGCGCCGTCACACTCGTGGCAGCGGGGACATCAACAAGTCGAGAGTCAGCGGCGGTTGAGATTTGTGTCCAATAGCTTTGTGGCAGTGGATATTTACCAGGATTGAACCACAGCGGGCGCGACTTAACAACGACATCGGCTGACGGCTAGGGGAAATCATGGATGCGGAAAAACTTAGCGGGCGGTCCGTGAAACTGGCGCGCGCGTGGCGGGTAAAGCAGTCAAGCTATTGTTCAAAGAGCTTGTGCATGAGCTAGTTTATTTGCCAAAAATATGGTTAGAGTGAAGTTGAAGCCAATTACTTGTTAGCTATTTGCCAATGAACTCGTTGCTAATTGCTGGAACTGATACCGACGCGGGCAAAACTGTTTTGACCAGCGCTCTGGCTGCTTATTGGCAAATGTATTTTCCCGATCGCAGTTTGGGAATTTTGAAGCTGTTGCAAACGGGAACGGGCGATCGCGAATTCTACACCCGTTTGTTAGCCCTCGACCAATCCCCACAAGAACTCAATCCGCTGCACTTTGACGCGCCTCTAGCACCGCCGATTGCCGCAGAACGGGAGGGGAGACATATTGAGTTAGAAAAGGTGTGGACGGCGCTGCAAAGCCTCTGCAAGGGCAAGGATTTTGTATTGGTGGAAGCTTTGGGAGGACTGGGTTCGCCTTTAACGCGGGAACTGACGGTGGCCGATATTGGCAGGGATTGGCGACTGAAGGGAGTTTTGGTGGTACCAGTGAGATTGGGGGCGATCGGGCAAGCGGTGGCTCATGTTGCTCTCGCCAGACACACTGGTTTTGATCTCAAAGGTATTGTGCTTAATTGCGTTAAAGCTTATTCTGAACAAGAAATTGCCGAACTGGCGCCCGTTGATTTGATCCAGTCGCTGACTCAAATACCTGTGTTGGGTATTTTGCCGCATTTAGATGACCCGACTGACCTTACCAAATTAGCTCGAGCAGCTTCAGAATTAGATTTAGAGCGGTTACTACCAGGGGTTAATTTAGTTCCTCAGACTTCTAAATAACCCTATTCTAAACACCTCTCTTTATCTGCGATCTCTGCGCCCTCTGCGGTTAATAAAAAAAATCTCCTGCACAAGTCAAGTAGGATTGACATAGCAATTATGTTTGATTTCTGAACAAGGTTTTTTTGACCGCAGAGAGCGCAGAGGTTGCAGAGAAAGAGAAGAGATAGTTACAGGAATTATTCAAAGTTGCTATCATTAGGAATGATAATTGATTGACTGATTAGACCTAAAACCAAATAAAAAAAAAGGAGAAGAAAATATGATTTCTACTTTGCCGAATTTAACATCTGTCGATTTATCTCAGTTGCGGCTTGAAATTAGAAATTTGCAGCCTCAGCTAGTCGAATGGCGGCGCCGCTTGCACCAAAAGCCGGAGTTGAGTTTTCAGGAAAATTTAACGGCGCAGTTTGTCTCGCAAAAGTTGCAGGAATGGGGCATTGAGCATCAAACTAATATTGCTGAAACTGGTATTGTCGCAACTATAGACAGCGGCAAACCGGGGCGGGTTTTGGCAATTCGAGCTGATATGGATGCTTTGCCGATTCAAGAGGAAAATGAGGCGGATTATAGATCGCAGCATGATGGAATTATGCACGCTTGCGGTCACGACGGCCACATTGCGATCGCCCTCGGTACTGTCTGTTATCTTGCCAAGCACAAACACAGCTTTTCGGGTAAAGTAAAATTTATCTTTCAGCCCGCCGAAGAAGGACCAGGAGGCGCAAAACCGATGATTGAAGCGGGAGTTTTGAAGAATCCTGATGTTGATGCGATCGTCGGCTTGCATTTGTGGAACAATCTACCTTTGGGGACTGTAGGCGTCCGCAGCGGCGCGCTGATGGCGGCTGTCGAAGTTTTTGACTGCACGATTTTTGGCAAAGGTGGACACGGTGGAATGCCACATCAGACTGTGGACTCGATCGTAGTTACAGCCCAAATTGTCAGCGCTTTGCAGGCCATTGTCGCGCGGAACATTGACCCGATCGACTCAGCGGTAGTAACTGTCGGCAAATTCCACGCAGGCGACACCCACAACGTCATCGCCGACACCGCTCAAATCGGTGGCACCGTGCGCTATTTCAATCCAGCATATCAAGGTTATTTTGGCAAGCGAATCGAGCAAGTAATTGCCGGAATTTGTCAGAGTCACGGGGCAAATTACAAATTAGATTATTCTGCGTTTTACCCGCCGGTGATTAATGATTCAAGAATAGCTGAATTGGTGCGCGGCGTCGCAGAATCCGTTGTCGAAACTCCTGCGGGAATTGTTCCCGAATGTCAAACAATGGGCGGCGAGGATATGTCGTTCTTTTTGCAAGAAGTGCCCGGTTGCTATTTCTTTTTGGGTTCAGCAAATCCCGAGAAAAACTTGGCTTACCCGCACCATCACCCGCGTTTTGATTTTGATGAAACTGCGTTGGGGATGGGTGTAGAAATGTTTGTGCGCTGCGTGGAAAATTTTTGTGTGATGTAAATCAGGCTTTCAGGGGCGGGCTAGAAGCCCACCCCACAAGAAAATTTAGTTTTTGTGGAACAAGCAAATTCATGTCTTGTGGAACAGGCATCTTGCCTGTTCGTGAGAATGGTACAACATCTCAGATATTACCGAGTTTGAAAGATATTCTGCACCATTTTTTTATCTACACTCGCCGCCGCCTTATCCAATTCTGCAATCTCGCCCGAGTCCAACTCCCAGCCCAAAGCACCAATATTATCCATCGCCTGTGCCACAGATTTCGCCCCAGGAATCGGAATAGTTTCTTTGCAGATGCACCAGTTGATTGCTACCTGCGAAACAGTCTGGTTTCTGAATGCCGCTATTTCTCGCAAACATTCCAAAAGCGATCGCATTCCCGGAAGTAGCTGCTTGCACGCCAAACCTCGGATACCCTTAGGAAGAAAGCCATTTTCGGAATATTTACCCGTCAGCAACCCCAAGGCTAGAGGACTGTAAGCAATCAATTTTATCCCCAATTCATCGCAAACATCTTTTAACCCGAGTTCTGTCACCGGATAGGTGGAAAGTAGCGAATATTGCACTTGTAAAGTAACAATAGGAATTTGGCGGGAGCTAAATCTTTGATGCACCCATTTCAGCCGTTTCGGCCCGTAATTAGACAAGCCCACTCCCTTAACCAATCCTTGCTCGTAAAGGTCAGCCAGACCATCCAAAAGAGCCCCCTCTTGCCAAGGAGCGTAATTAGCTGTAGACCAGTGCATTTGCACCAAATCTACATTTTTTCCGAGGCGCGAAGCAGAGGCTTTACCCGCCGATATCATTGATTGTCGCGTCAGTCTCCAAGGATAAGCCGCGAGTTTTGTCGCAATACAAATATTTTCTTTATTTGCACCTTGATATTGTTGAGAAAACTGGCCCAAAAGCTGTTCGCTGCGTCCATTTAATTTCCCTGTTCCGTAAGAGTCGCCGGTATCGAATAAAGTGACACCGCTGCTGACGCAAAGATTGAACGCGGCTTGCAATTGCTCGTCCATACTTTCATCGTAGCCCCAGAGCAATCTGTTGCCCCAGGCCCAAGTGCCGCAGCCCATTTTTGGCAGTAAAATTTTTTGGTGAGTTTGCATTTTTATTGATGGTAGTTGTTATAGCAAGTCCGGTTAAATGATCGAACAGAAGTTTAGGGGCGGGTTTTACAAACGATAATTGCCTACAGCTGATTATCTCGTAAACCCGCCCCGGCTAGTATGATTAATCAACCGAAGTTAATATTAGCAGCAATACAGATATTCTGATTTTGACACAACAATGTTATGTTCCTAATGTATTGCAGGCAATTATTAGCTAGGCGGGGGCGGGTTTTTAGTTCCTTTTAGTTGCCGTCAATATTGTTGGTACAACCCGCGCCTCCGAATTAATCGTTTCTAACTATAGCAATCCTAAATCATTTGTGTAATTCTTGTAGGGGCAAACCCCCCGTGGTTCCCCCGATGCAGGCCGGGGTAGGCACGGGGGCACTACCCCTACATCTTTTTACGACTCCTGCAAGGATTGCTATAATGACTAATGACTAATGACTGATGACTTTTTAATTCTTTTACGTGGTTGGCAAGGGCGAAGGGGCGCTGTTTTTGGTAGGTTGATGCGGCTTAGCTTTGGGGTCTGGTTTGGGTGGCGCAGGTGGAGGAAAAGTCGCGGCGCGTCTGGGTATTTGTTGCGCTGTTCGGAATGCAGAAAACGGGAAAAAATTGCTAAATTGAGAAAGTCGATCGGCGATGGGTTCGGGCGCATATTCCCACAAGCTTTCATAGTAGAAGAAAGCGACGCCTAAGCCGAATTCTTGGACTGCTCGCACCTGAGATTTAATTTGCTCAATCGGTACGGGGTTATTTCTCAAACCTGTCATAATCCCTACTCCGGTGGGAATCTTTTGCTGTGCTTCTTGCATTTCTGGACGGTTAATCTTGCCCACAAATGATTCTAAATTGGGACGGTACACTTGCACGATTAGCTCGTCGGCAATATCCAAACGTACCCAAGACAACCAATCTTGTAGGTGATGTTTATAAGCAAAATCGTAGTAATTGGGAGAAATCGAGAAAATTGCATTGGGTTTGGCTGCTTTGACGGCTTGATTTAGCTGGGACATAAAAGCGGTAATTTTATTTGCTCGCCACTGCACCCATGCGGGATTTTCAAAATCTTTTGGCGGAGGTTGTTTTGTTTCTTTGGTATACAAAGCAACTGTGTAGTCATCGTATCCAAATTCTGACGGCAAACTCATGTGGTCGTCAAATTGAATGCCGTCTGCGTTGTATTGAGTGGTGATTTCTAGTACGAGTTCGGTAATGAATTGCTGCACTTCTGGATGAAAGGGATTGAGCCAAACTACTTCGCCACCTGCGCCGTTTGATGTTTGGCTGCCGTCCTGTTTTTGTGTCAGCCAATCGGGATTGTTTAAGGCTAATTCTGATGTGGGAGGAGCCATAAAACCAAACTCAAACCAAGGAATTACTAGCAGGCCTTGGCGGTGAGCTTGAGCGATTAAATCGGCGAGCATATCTTGTCCGTCTAACCCTCTGTAAACAAAGGGTTGAATGTCTCTTTGCTGCGCTACATAGCTGGGATACATTGTATAGCCAGAATTCCAGACAACGGGATAGATTGTGTTGAAATTTAACCGTTTTAGATTGCTGACAGCATCTTTTAGTTTGCGGCGATCTCGGAGGATGTCTTTGTCGTTTGTCGTCATCCAAACGCCGCGAATTTCCTGGCGGGGTGGCTGGGCGATCGCCGGAATGAAGTTGTTCGCCAGCAATACTATAATGAATGAGAGGGCAAACAGAAGCGGGAAAAGAGTTTTAATCGATCGCTGCCAACTGCGCGGAATGATGCGTAATGTCATAGTTTTGAATGGTGAGTTAGCTGTCGAAACACACCCCAGGATAATTTGGTAATAAAATTTGATCGCTATACAGTCTACAGCCATTTGCGCTGATTTTGGAATCGGTTAAGTGAAATGGGTGGATTGCTGTTATGCGATCGCAACTGAGCCAAGTATAATCTCGCTCTACAGAGGGTAAGTCAGAGCATTCTGTCTAAGTGCTGGGAAATCATTAATTACGCACTGCAAGCTCTCCTTACCGGACTGTGCGGCCTGCCGGAGTGCGAGTGCTGTACAATATCGGGGAAAAGAACATTTCGATCGAACATCTGTAATTGTGAAACATTTAGTGTTAATTGGCGGCGGTCACAGTCATGCTATCGTATTAAAAATGTTCGGTATCCAACCTCTGCCTTCCGTGCGTTTGACTCTGATTAGCGACGTGCTGCACGCGCCTTATTCGGGGATGCTGCCGGGACACGTTGCCGGGTTTTACAGTTATGATGAATGTCACATCAATTTGCGATCGCTCGCTGAATTTGCCGGGTGTCAAATATTAATCGATCGGGCGATCGCGATCGACCTTAACAAAAATTTAGTTATTTGTCAAACTCGCCCTCCGGTTAATTTTGACTTGCTTTCTGTGGATATCGGCAGCACTCCTGCGACTTTATCTGTACCGGGTGCCGCAGAATATGCAATTGCAGCTAAACCCGTACCGGAGTTTTTAGCTAGCTGGAATCAGTTAATTTCCGAAAGGCGAAACCCTCCCCAAAAACCGCTGCGGATAGCCATTGTAGGCGGCGGTGCAGGCGGCGTAGAATTAGCATTAAATATGCAATCTCGATTGGGGAAGGAAGAAGGAAGAAGGAAGAGGGAAGAAGGAAGAGGGAAAAAGGAAGAGGGAAGAAGGAAGAGGGAAGAAGGAAGAGGGAAGAAGGAAGAGGGAAGAAGGAAGAGGGAAGAAAATTTAGAAAATTTATCATCAGAAATTCATTTATTTCACAGCGGTGCTGAATTGATGCAGGGACACAATCAGCGGGTGCGCCGCCGCCTTAAAGAAATTCTGATTAATCGTGGCGTTAAAGTGCATTTGCCGGAAAAAGTCTGTGCAGTAAAAAAGATTGAGACAGAAACCAATCCTCAATTCCCTACCAATTACCAAATTTCCTGTAAATCAGGTTTAGAATTAGAGTGCGATCGCATTTTTTGGGTAACAGAAGCATCGGCAGCAAATTGGATAAGAGAATCCGGTTTAGCAGCCGACTCAAACGGCTTTATGCAAGTCAACGATTGCCTGCAATCAGTCTCTCACCCCAACGTATTTGGGGCTGGCGATATCGCTGCGATGGTTAATTATCCGCGTCCCAAAGCAGGCGTGTTTGCCGTGCGTCAGGGCAAACCGCTGTTTGAAAATTTGCAGCAGTTTTTATTGGAAAAACCGCTGAAACCCTTTGCACCGCAGGAACAATACTTAGGGTTAATTGGTACTGGGAATAAAAGGGCGATCGCATCTCGCGGATCTTTCATGTGGGAATCGGCGCTGCTGTGGTACTGGAAAGATTGGATCGATCGCCAATTTATGCAAAAATTTAGCAATCTGCCCAAAACCCGCAATACCAAATAGCAATACATTCAGATATTCTCCTCTCTTCCTCTGCGTCCTCTGCGTCCTCTGCGGTAAATAAAAAAAGTCTTATTCAAAAACCCTTTAAGCTTATTATAGTAATATCAGAAGTAAGAAAAACTAACTATGTTGCGAAAAATTGGATTTTGGCTGATTTGGATTGCATTTAGCACCTACGCCTTTGTATTTGCACCACCCGACAGCCCAGAAACCATCACACTAATTACCAATCTTTCCACAGGCAAAATAGCAGACATCAACCCTTTAATTGTAGCGTTGTTCAACATCATGGGAGTCTGGCCGCTCATCTACAGTTGCCTCTTATTTGCTGACGGCAGGGGGCAGAAAATACCTGCATGGTTGTTTGCCACTTTATCCTTTGGCGTCGGCGCCTTTGCCTTGCTGCCTTATTTAGCCCTGCGCGAACCTAATCCAGAGTTTCCCGGTCATAAAAATATCTTTTTAAAGATATTAGACTCCCGTTTTACTGCCATTGTCCTAACATTGGGCGCGGCAGCTTTAGTTTCCTTTGGCTTGACAAAAGGCGATTGGTCTGATTTTATTGGACAGTGGCAGACTAGCCGCTTTATCCATGTAATGAGTTTAGATTTTTGTATGCTTTGCCTGCTATTTCCTGCCTTATTGGCAGACGACATGGCCCGCCGAGGAATGCAGAATGCCGCAGCATTTTGGGCAGTAACATTAGTGCCGCTGTTCGGACCACTGGCTTATCTGTGCACGCGCAAACCGCTGATGGAAACTAATACTGAAACAGTTACAAATTAGACAGCAGTGCAGCGAATGCTCACTTTAATCTAGGAATCAATCACAAGTAATCAGACAAGAAACAGGCAAGATGCCTGTTTCACAATAAGTAAGTAAGTTTTATTGTGGGCCGTTGCTCCTAGCCCGCCCATGAAATACTGATTACAAATAGTGCCAAATCTGAGTATTAATCTAAATAATTATCTCCCAGTCTCTAGCAAATGAAAAAATTTCCGATTGTTGGCATCACAACACACAACCGCTGTTCAGCAGGCGAGTATCGCTTAAATGGGACTTATATTGATGCAGTGCAAGCAGCAGGAGGAATCCCGATTTTGCTGCCGCCCAATCAATTAGATCCGGGTAGCATTTTTGATGCAGTAGATGGTTTGATTTTTTCCGGGGGCGGAGATATCAACCCAGAACTTTATGGCGGTTATGTCGATCGCACAGTTTACTCGGTTAATGCAGAACGCGACAATTTTGAATTAAACTTAGCAAAGCTAGCTTTGAAGGCTGACATACCTGTGTTGGGGATTTGCCGGGGAATGCAAATCCTGAACGTAGCCAGCGGTGGCAGTTTGGTGATTCACGTACCGGATGCTTACGGAGACGAGGTTAATCACGGATCGGGAATTCCCCCGCGTGCGATCGAGCATACCATTGAAATTGAGCCAAACAGTCGGCTAGCCAAAATTATGGGAAAAACTTCAACAACAGTTGTTTCCTGGCATCATCAAGCAGTGAGGAAGGTAACATCCGATTGGCGAATTGTAGCCGATGCACCTGACACTTTGGTAGAAGCAATGGAGCACTGCTATCACCCTTGGATGATAGCAATCCAATGGCACCCGGAAATGTCGCCAAACTGTTCGGTAAACTCTCGAATTTTTCGGGCTTTCGTAGAAGCAGCCGCTTCAAGATTGATAAATTCTACCAAGTCAGCCTCAAAGGCAATTCCTACATTTTTATAGTCACTTATTCTTGATAGTCAGTATCTATTTCAATATCCAGAGTATCTTCATCTATTCTGATATAAAGAACATTCGGGCGACAGCAAACCTGACAATCTTCGATATAAGATTGCTCCATACCACCGCTGGTATCAACAAAAGTGGTATTCGGTTCGCCGCAGAAAGCACAGTAATATTCAGCCGTTGTTTGCATCTTTTTCGCACTCTCTTTTTGTGACTTCGTGGCGGTAGCGAAACATATCTGTTAAGCGCATTTCCACCCACCAACCTAACAGCAAATCGACAATCGGGCCGCCCGGTATCGAAAATGCGATCGCATCTGTCAATCTAGTCTTGCCATTTTCTGAGGTAAACTCGTGTCGGTGAGTCCAACGTGCCATCGGCCCCTCAGTTTGTTCATCAACAAACAAGCGATATGGTTCGCACTCAGTGTGAGTCGCCACCCATTTTACAGGAATCGGCCCCAATAACACGCGAAATTCGGATACAGCACCCACATCGAGTCCCCCTTCGCGGCGAATGATTTTCACCGGTTGCCAAGGCGGAGTCAAAAGTTGCAGAATGTCGGGCCTTTCGTGAAAGTTCCAGACTGCTTCAACAGTGGCATTAATCAGCGACGAATATTTAAAATTGGGCATTGTATCGTTGGGCTAGACAGTTAAGTGCGTGAAGCGAAGCTATCCCGAAGGGAATCGCCTTTCAGCATTTGCAGTATTATCCTCTGTATCAGTACAAACAGCAACGGTTAGTTTCAATCCCAAAGCATTGAGCCAAGTTCCCAGATTATAAATCGTATCACTTCCTTGTAGCGATAGCAATTCATCCAGTTTTTTTAAGTGCAATTCATATTCTTCTGGAGTCATTTTTGGTTGACCCAGAGCTTCAGCTACATCGCCCAGAGTTCCTTTCAGCAATGCTTCGTCAGCTTCTCCCCCTTTATCTAATTTAAAATGACTTTTGAGATAGAGTGTCGCATAACTGAGGTTTTTTAGCCGTGCCATCAAAAAGTCATGATACGGTAAACTTTTATGCTTTTTTTTACTCTTATAATTTGTCAGTATTCTATTGCTTGGCGAATGTCTCGTTCTTGAGTGCTTTTATCTCCTCCGCACAGAAGAAGTATAATTGTTGTTCCTACTTGCCCACAATAGATTCGGAAACCAGGGCCATAGTCTATCCTTAATTCAAAGACTCGATTTCCAACTGACTGACTATCTCCCAAATTCCCCAAAATAATTTTGAGTTTGCCAAAGGTGAACTTAGGATGGGTCAGTAGGACAGTTACTAGCTACTTTGGATTTTGTGGGCATGAGTTGAGGCAATTTAGTAAGAATACGTTCTATTTTTTGTTTGGGATTTTTTTCAAAAGATGTTAATCGAACTTTGAAAAACCGCCCTTGAACTACAGTCAACATAATTACAGATTCTCCCTGTCTTCCAGAAACTATAAGTTTTATAGGTACAAAGAAAAACTTGAATTCACCGAATTCTCGAATGGAAGTGACTCCTATATCTGCTTTTTGGTATATTCCCTTTTGAAGAGCGTATCTCACTCCTTCTATAGCTGAATTAAGTGCTTCTTGTATAAAAGGAGAATCCGGAGAATTTCCAAAATTTTGATAATTAAGATCGTACAGATATAAATCGAGAGTATTGTCTTTATTTTGCCATTTGGCTCCGTAGCCCTGTCCTGCATCTCTACTGAGAGCCTTATAGTCAATTATAGTAACAAATTCTAAGTCCTCGATTTTCCTAAACGATTGGGCAATATAGCAAAGTTCCAACTTATCTGGTTCTCTATTCTCTTGGGCGATGAATATTGGGTTTCCATAGGAAGCAGATATCTTATGAAAAGAACCTGAAACTGGCAAAATAACTAGGAGTGTAAGGATTAAATTTTTCCATTTCATAAGAGTACACCCTCAAAAAATTTTATATCCAATGAATTTGAGCTTTGAAATATAGAACCCATTTGAGATCTGTTGCTGTTACCGTGAACCTTATGCCAGATGAATTTCGGCTATGACGGCTAATAACACGCATGAGGCTATTATAATCTAATTTACTAAACGCAACTTAGTGAATTCTCACATTCTTGATTTGGTTGTCGTGTTGTATGACTCATCGCCTCAGCCAAATGCTTTTTTAAAGTCGCCTCAGGTAGCGGGCCTTTTAAATGACTCCAAGGCAAAACCTGCTCCAATTCCCACTCTTGAAAAACATAAAAATCCATCTCCGGCAACTGTCCCCGCAACTCCTTAAACGCCCGCCGATAACTGCCCAAAGTATCGCCGTAATGCCGCACTAACTCCAACAGCCGAGACAGCCGCCGATCGCCCCTGGAGAGCAACCCCTGAATCACAGACCAGTTATAGCTTTCAGGTCTAAATTCTAAACCAAGCTTGCGCAATTCTTTATCTAAAAACTTCAGCCTCTTCTCCGCATCTTTATTCACTCCAAACCACTGAAAAGGAGTGTGAGATTTCGGGACAAAAGTGCTGCATCCCAGAGTCAACCGCAAACCGGGAGCGGCTTTTCTCATCGCCCGCATCATCGCCACCGTCTCCTCTAAATCCTGCATTTCTTCGCCGGGAATTCCCGCCATCCCGTAAAGTTTAATTCCCTTTAAGCCGCCCGCCTTAGCATTGATAGCAGCTTGAATAATTTCGTCATTTGTGAGTTTTTTGTTAACGATTTGGCGGAGGCGATCGCTCCCGCTTTCCACCGCAATTGTCACAGATTTGCTGTCTCTATTGGTCAAAATTTCTGCCAATTTAACTGTCACCGTATTCGTCCTTACCGAAGAAAGACTAAGCCGCACCCCGTCGTATTTCGGATGATTCAAATGATCCAGCAACGCTTCAAATTCCGGGTGCTGAGTGACCGAAGCACCCAACAAACCCAAACGATTAGTCACAGCTAAACCTCGATCGATCGCCGGAATTAGCGAACCCTCCAAACTCGCAGTTCTAAACGGCAAAGTCAGATAACTTGCCAAACAAAAACGGCACATTTCTGGACAACTCCGAACCACTTCCACCATGTAAATATTTTCCCAAGCCGCTTTTTCTGTCACCACAGTGGAAGCAGATAAAGTATTGCCACGATAAGTCTGTTTTTCAACCATACTGGGAATGCCCGAATCGACAGGCTGAATCGATTTAATACCCTCAGCAGCATCCAGATAAATTACTTCGTACAAACTGGGGACGTAAACTCCCGGAACTTGGGCTAAATGCCGCAATTTAGTTTGTCTGTCGGCGGTACGGACTTCTTTACAAGCATCAATAAAATTGTCAACGAGATGTTCGCCATCTCCGAGCAAAATCACATCAAAAAAATCGGCAAAAGGTTCTGGATTAGCAGTAAAAACCGGGCCACCGCCGAAGACGATCGGATGATTATCAGTTCGTTTTGACGCCCAAATCGGAATTTCTAGAGATTCCAATAAATTTAGAATATTTACATAGTCGAGTTCCCAAGAAAGCGAAAATCCCAGTAATTCTGGATGTCGGGGAAGTTGTTCGCGGATATCAGTAAATAAACGGCCCACTTCAATATCCGATCGCACAGCCAAAGTTGCCCACACTATCTGATAGCCGAGACTGGTAATACCCACCGTGTACTCGTTGGGAAAAGCAAAAATAGTCGGGATAGCATCAGCATCGGGGGTTGCTGGGGCAAATAGTAACCGTTCTTGGGCAAATGGATTAGGAGTCATTCGATTTTAGATTTTAGATTTTAGATTTTAGATTTGGGAATTTAGATTTTAGATTTGGGAATTTAGATTTTAGATTTTAGATTTGGGAATTTATCCCACGGATAAATCTGGGGGTTGGTGACCAAATTGCTTTTGATCGCGAGCGAGTTTAGCCTTAGCACTAAAAAATATAATTATAGCTCATAAATGACCCTAACTTTAAGCTGATACCTATACCTTCTGACAACAGACAACGGACAAATGACCGGAAGCAATTGGTTGTCACGCCGCCGGATTCATCAGTGGATAAGCAAAAAAAGCTCCGCATCAGATCGACCTGAGAACGGTACAGCCCGCGGGTGGTTAATCGAAAATCGAAAATCTAAAATCTAAAATCGATTGACTTGTTGAAAGTTAGTCTGAAATAGAATTGCGATCGTCTTGGCTTCTCGGCGGCGGTGTACTGTGAAAAGTTGCAATCAGCAAACAGATAATCCCAGCATTAATAAACACATCGGCTAGATTAAATACGGGGAACCGAATTATCCGAAAATCGATAAAATCTACAACGTGCCCCGAAATAAATCGATCGATCCCGTTCCCCAGTGCTCCCCCCAAAATCAAACCGTAACCAGCTTGTTCCCAGCGGTTAATTCGCGGTCCGAACCAAGCCAGCACTATCAATCCCACACTAACGCCCAAAGACAGCCAGCGCAACCAATTCGCCCCGCCATTGCTGAACAGACTAAAAGCCGCACCGGTATTAACAACATAAGTGAAGTGAAACACCCCGGGTAACAGCGGCTGCGTCTGCGGAGGAACCGTCAAGTCAAAATTTTGCACCACCCAAAACTTAGTCAGGTGGTCTAAAACTAAACTGATAACACCAGCCACCCAGAACAAGGGATTTCTTTTAAAACGCATGAATTAAGCAATAGAAAATGGGGCATCGGGCATGAGAGAATTTACTCGTATCTCACTTGTCATTGCGAGCAGAATGCAGTGCAGCAAAGCAATCCCAGCCGCAGCGAGATGACTCTCCCGTTTCGCAATGTATAGTATAACCTTATTTTGCACAATTATCAGTTACCTCTTCCTTCTTCCTTCTTCCTTCTTCTTTCTTCCTCCTTCCTTCTTTCTCCTTCCTTCTTCCTCCTTCCTTCTTCCTTCTTCCTCCTTCCTTCTTCCTCCTTCCTCCTTCCTTCTTTCTCCTTCCTTCTTCCTCCTTCCTTCTTCCTTCTTCCTCCTTCCTTCTTCCTCCTTCCTTCTTCCTTCTTTCTCCTTCCTTCTTCCTCCTTCCTTCTTCCTTCTTCCTCCTTCCTTCTTCCTCCTTCCTTCTTCCTCCTTCCTTCTTCCTTCTTCCTCCTTCCTTCTTCCTCCTTCCTTCTTCCTTCTTCCTCCTTCCTTCTTCCTTCTTCCTTCTTCCTTCTTCCTCCTTCCTTCTTCCTTCTTCCTTCTTCCTTCGCAATTAATAAAACATCAAGCGGCGCAAAGTAAATGACAGCACTGCGATCGCACAAACTACCGCCAATTGCCCCGGCAGAGGATAAACCGAATATTTAAGAATCTCATCGAATAAAGGTGTTTTTTTTGCCGGAGATAGCAAGTAAGTAAAAATTAGATAAATTAAGCCGATCGCGTGAATAGTGAACAAACCGCACAAACAGCTAAAAGCCATAGATTCCAGCCGCGAAGCCACCTTAAAAGCCACCCAGCCGCACACCCAAGCACCAGGCACAAAACCCAGCAAATACCCAAAACTCGCTTCTTTGAGATAGCCGATGCCGCCGCCTTGAGAAAAAACTGGCCACAAAGTTAATCCTAATGCCAAATAAGCAATTTGCGAGAGAGCCGCAGCATTTTTCCCCCCCATGCAGCCTACTAGCAAAACGGCTCCAATTTGATAGGTAACACCTAAAGAGTACGCCTGAAGTCCTCGATCGTCCCAGAACCCAATAGGAATTGTGACAGATGCAGGCAAAAAAGTGCCTCCTATCGTCAACAGCAAACCAATAACAGCCCAGATTAATTCAATAGGAGCAGGCATTATCATCAAACGGCATTCGTCAGAAGGTATAAGGCAGAAGGCATTTGTCCGAAGCAAGCTTCTATGCGCGCAGCTTTTAAATTCTTAATACTACCACTACTGTCAAAAAAACCACCATTGTATGGTTTTCTGGTTCTCAAGCCTGGATCTTGTGATAATTTAATCGGGAATTTTTCGCGATCGGGCGATCGAATGCTTGTTTCCCTACCAATTTATCTTGCCTCTATCTTATAAAATCCCACTCGTCAAGCTCATCAATATTGATTAATAATATTAATTAATATTAAATTGCGATGAAGTGTAAAGATTCTTAACCTAACCTTTACTTTTGCGCGCTATGCTGATGCGGGACACCGATATAACGATCGCAGATTTTTTATACCTATGCTTTTTCGTCTCAACTTGATTAATTCAAACCGTGTGACTACCGCAATTTCCGCTACGGCGATCGCCCTCAGTCTAGCAGCTTGCGGCGGCGGCAGCACAACCACAGGCAGCAGCCCGAGCCCCGGCGACACCGCAGCATCCCCCGGCGCTTCCCCCGTTGCAGCCACCGGCACAGCAGCAAACACCAAACTCGCCCTAGCTTCAGACGTAGCCATCACCGCAGCCGGCGCCTCATTCCCCGCCCCTCTATACCAGCGTTGGTTTCAAGACTTCAACAAAATCAACCCCAAAGTACAAATTAACTATCAATCAGTAGGCAGCGGCGCCGGAGTCGAACAATTTACCAAAGGAACAGTAGACTTTGGGGCCAGCGACACCGGCATGAAAGACGACGAAATCGCCAAAGTTCCAGCAGACAAAGGCGTTATCTTGCTCCCCATGACAGCCGGCAGCATCGTCATCGGCTACAACCTGCCAGACTTAACCGAACCGCTGAAACTGCCACGGGATGTTTACGCAGATATCTTCGCCGGTAAAATTACCAAGTGGAACGATCCCAAAATTGCAGCCGCCAACCCGACGGCTAAATTGCCAGACCAAGCCATCACCATCGTCCACCGTTCCGACGGTAGCGGTACCACCGCCGTCTTCACCAAACACCTGAGTGCCATCAGCCCCGACTGGAAAAGTACAGTAGGCGACGGCAAAACAGTACAGTGGCCCGTAGGCGTAGGGGCAAAAGGCAACGAAGGCGTCACAGCCCAAATTCTGCAAACCGTCGGCAGCCTCGGCTACGTAGAATACGGCTACGCCAAAAACAACAATCTCAAGTTTGCTTCTTTGCAAAACAAAGCAGGCACATTTGTAGTACCTAGCGACGAATCAGCTTCTCAAGCTTTAGCAACTGTGCCGCTGCCGGAAAACCTGCGAGCATTTATCGAAGACCCCGAAGGCGCTCAATCCTATCCAATTGTCACCTACACTTGGATGCTCGTCCCCAAAACAGTTACTGACCCCAACAAAGCCAAATCCATCGAGGCAATGGTTGAATACGGCTTAAATGAAGGTCAAAAAGTTAGTTCCGAATTGGGCTACGTTCCTCTGCCCCAAAGCGTTAAAGAAAAAGTAGCCGCGGCCGCTGACGGCATCAGCCCAGACTACAAGATTGAGGTTGCCAAATAGTAATTGTTGACTGTTGAGTGTTGAGTGTTGACTGTTGAGTGTTGAGTGTTGTCAGAGGGGAAAAAGCCCTTCGGCATTGCGCGTGCAGGTAAAAATCAGGAAGAACGAAGAGAGATGTTTCTGTGGGGCGGGTTTTACCAGAAATATTTGTTAAAAAGTCAGGGTATTAATAAATCCGCCCCTCTTCTATGTAACAATCGGTGCATCTGTGTAGGGGCGGGTTTCACCAACCATAATTGCCTAAAATGAATAATCTGATAAACCCGCCCCCGCTTGGGCGGTAAATCGCCATCTACCTCTTTCAAAATACAAGGGGTGGGTTTTACCAGAAATACTTGTTGAAAAGTTAGGGGATGAATCAACCCGCCCCTATGTGATTTGATTTATGGTCTTTCTTTCTGCTTCCTTCTAGCTTTTTCCGAAACAGGCTATTTTCGGCTACTATATATTGGGTTTTTTTTTCTATGATTTCAGATAATAACAGCGCTCAATCAGAGAGCCGGTCGCGCTCAGGGGCAGAAAAATCCTTAGACCAAGGCTTTATCTGGCTGACTCGGATTTTGGGAATAGGAGTTGGTGTAATTTTGCTGGCAATCGCCCTCACCGTTGGTTACAGGGCTTTACCTGCGATTCAACAGTACGGTTTGGGCTTTCTGTTTGGCAGTAGCTGGAATCCGGTTAAAGAAGAGTACGGTGCGCTGCCGATGATTTACGGGACGATCGTCAGTTCGGCGATCGCGCTCCTAATTGCAGTACCATTAGGAGTAGGGACTGCCATCTTCTTGAGCGAAGATTTTTTGCCAGTACCAGTGCGCACAGCTTTAGTTTTTTTAGTAGAACTTTTAGCCGCCATTCCCAGCGTAGTCTACGGTTTGTGGGGAATTGCTGTATTGATTCCCATGATTACAACTCTCGGCAAGTTTCTCAACGGTAATTTCGGATGGCTGCCGATTTTTAGCACCCCGCCAGTGGGCCCGGGAATGTTACCAGCCGGAGTAATTTTGGGAATCATGACTTTGCCCATTATTACTGCTATCTCCCGCGACTCTTTGGCCAGTCTCCCGCCCGATTTGCGACAAGCATCTCTAGGTTTGGGAGCAACTCGCTGGACAACCATTTTTAGGGTACTCGTACCTGCTGCTTTCTCCGGCATTGTCGGCGGAATTATGCTCGGGCTCGGTCGCGCGATGGGAGAAACAATGGCCGCCACTCTGTTAATTGGCAATTCCAATCAGTTAAGTGCTTCTGTGCTAGCTCCTGCAAATACTATTGCTTCTTTGATGGCAAATCAATTTGCCGAAGCTTCGGGATTGCAAGTGGCGGCTCTGATGTACACGGGGCTAATTCTGTTTATTCTGACGCTGATTGTTAATATTTTGGCAGAGTGGATTGTTTCTCAAGTAAGAGCGAAGTACAACTAGAAGTTGGCCGCAATTTCCTACATAGTTTTAGTTTATGTCAAATAGCGTCTCCGATGAGAATTCTTTGGTATCGAAAACAGGAAGTTTGAAGAAGGTAAAAAACAGCCCGCAAGCGCTGTTTAGTCTGGGGATGACTGTACTGGCTGGAGCTAGTCTCGCAATCACTCTGCTGCCTTTGTTTGCAGTGCTTTCCTACGTCACCGTACAAGGTTTCAATCGCCTGAATTTAGACTTGTTTACCAAGCTGCCACCGCCGCCCGGACTATCGGGAGGCGGTATTGCTAATGCAATTGTCGGTACATTGATGACGGTGGGAATTGCTGCTTTAATTGCTGTTCCTTTTGGTGTATTGGCAGCCGTTTATTTGTCGGAATTCAGCAGCGGCAAAATCCCTCGCTGGGTGCGCTTTGCTACTAATGTCCTCAGCGGCGTTCCTTCGATTATTGCCGGGGTATTTGCCTACGGTTTGTTCGTGGTAAATATGGGAGGTTTTTCGGCAATTGCAGGGGGCGCGGCGCTTGCCGTGCTGATGTTGCCGACGATTGTGCGGACTACTGACGAAGCTCTACAAATCGTCCCGCAAGATATTAGATGGGCGTCGGTTGGTGTGGGTGCTTCTAATTATCAGACGGTGTTGCAAGTAGTTTTGCCGGCGGCAATTCCGGCTATTTTAACGGGTGTGACGCTGGCAATTGCTCGCGCTGCTGGAGAAACTGCTCCTTTGATTTTCACGGCGCTAAATTCGCCTTTTTGGCCGGCAGGATTTGATAAGCCAACTCCGAGTCTTTCGGTTTTGGTGTACAACTTTGCAACGGTTCCTTTTAAGGCACAGAAAGAATTGGCTTGGGCTGCATCTTTGATTTTGGTGTTTATGGTTTTATTGACGAGTATTCTTTCTCGCTGGGCTACTCACAAAAAAGTGTATTGAAGGGTGAGTTTTAAAAAGGCATTCATGCACTTATGGTGAAGGCCGAATGTAACCCAGGTTTTGAGTAAAATTTGAGAGGATTGTTACCTGTATGATGATGGATTTAGACAAGCAAACGGAAACAGTTTTAAGGACAGAAAACATCAATATTTTTTACGGCGCTTTTCATGCAGTTAAAAATGTTTCAATGGAGATTCCTAAAAATCGCATTACTGCCTTGATTGGACCGTCGGGCTGCGGTAAAAGTACCATTCTGCGATGTTTTAACCGCCTCAACGATTTAGTTAGCGGTTTTCGTTTAGAGGGTAGAATTGATTACCACGGTCAAAATCTTTACGATCCTGATATTGATGCTGTGGCGGTGCGCCGCAAGATTGGGATGGTGTTTCAAAAGCCGAATCCTTTCCCGAAGTCGATTTATGACAATATTGCTTATGGTGCGAGGGTGAACAATTATAAGGGGGATATGGATGAGCTGGTGGAAAAATCGCTCAGACAAGCTTATTTGTGGGATGAGGTGAAGGATAAGTTGAAGCAAAGCGGTTTTTCTCTTTCGGGCGGCCAGCAGCAGCGTTTGTGTATTGCTAGGGCGATCGCGATTAATCCTGATGTAGTGTTAATGGATGAACCTTGCGCTTCTCTTGACCCGATTTCTACGATTAAGATTGAGGAGTTGATGCGGGAACTCAAGGAGAAGTATACGATTGTGATCGTTACTCACAATATGCAGCAGGCTTCTCGGGTTTCTGACCTGACTGCTTTTTTCAATGCTAAACTTTCTGACGATGGGAAGCGGTTTGGCTATCTTGTGGAGTGTGACAAGACTGAGGTAATTTTCCAAACTCCGAAGGAAGAGTCTACTTTAGATTATGTGAGCGGTCGTTTTGGTTGAGTCCCCGACAGGTTGAAGCCTTTCGCTACACTTGCCTCTCGTCTCTCTCGCTTGAGGCTAAAAACATTTAATTTGCTGAGGATGGTAGCGACAACAAAACCCGCGTAAAACTTTTGTGAATTGAGAATCCCGCTTTCTTGGAGAAAGCGGGATTCTGGGTTTTATGTTTAATAGCTCGATCGCACTTTTTGCAGATACAAGCCACTGATTTTTTTGATACTCCCCACTGATGAATCAGGGGGATTCTTGACTAAATCCGGTAGGGACTTTCAAAGGCGTTATCAATGCACCTCTACCCACTCAGATTGGACTAATCCAAACTTTGTGTATACTTTTAGTTTTTTCGTTTTCAGAGTCCATCACTTATGCCAGGTAGGTATGCTCCACATCTTGATATTGCTTGCCAGTTGAATAGGCTTTCTACATAAAGTAGTAGTGGCTTACTGTGCCGGAATTTCACCGAGACTAAGACGTTTCAAGGCCTAGATGGTTGTTCTTAATTACTAAACTTACCCTGAGCATAAAACTTGAGTTATGCAATCATTTGTGCAATTATTCTCGGCGACAGTCGTCGCTGCCGCTTTCCTCCCCATGTCTAAAGCCAAGGGCTTTTCGCTCGCTTTTTTCTGAAGAAATGCTCGAAGAGTTTACATATTCTTCATCCAATGCTTTAACAGGTTTTCTTTGACCATGTTTTGCCGCATAACTTCGAGCAAGTATTCCTGAGCTTGGTCTTGGCTTAACCTTTTGACTTCTTCGCGCAGCACTTGTAGTTTGAACTGCTGTTCCATACTGAGGCTGGTTGTAGGCATATCCATAAATCGCTCCTCCAGTTTGCTGAGATTGATGCGAGATCGATCGGAATGACGTTTCGCAGGATTTGTTGTTTCTCCTACATTGTAAACTATCATAACATTCGCTTGACAATATGTCCAAAGTAGACATTTTGAGACTAATTTGTGTAGCAAAAGTACATCTAAGTGGGGGGAGCCTTATCATAAAAAGGCGTAAACACCGGGAAGCCTAAGCCAAAGGAGCTAGTTCGTATGGATGCAATGGAGTTTTTTCAAAGCAGCGCTGGGGAGTGGCGTTCTCAGCGCAGCACTCACCACCTCGCTTTCCGCCAAGCCGAGATTGGGGATTCAAATATTCAGGTAACGGCGCTGGGTGCGGATGACGCGCGAGTGGCCGAGATTTGCAAGATGCACTCCGTCGATCCGAGCCGGGCTGCTGGGGGGGCTTTTGTAACTTGGCACGGCTCTATGGCCTGGGATAAGGATGATGAGAATCATAAAGGGTCTACGGTGTTCGCGATCGTCCCCGATCCTGAAAATCCCCGGCAGGGTTTGATGTTGCGGGAACGGGGCTATGCGGAAATTATGCCGGTGGCTGGCCGTTTTGAGATGGATGATGAGGATGGGCTGCTGCTGATTACGGAATACGAGACGATGAGTTCGATCGAGCGTTTCTGGTTTGCCAATCCCAACGTGCGGATGCGGACGAGTACCGTAAAGCGCTTTGGCGGTTTCAGCACATCGACTTTCTGTACGGAAATTCGGGTGCAACCAGACTCGGATGTAACATCACAACCCGCAGCAGCTCAAGAGGCCCCCAGCGAGTTTTATTCGGCTCTGGGCTGGTAATTTGACTGTTGACTGTTGACTGTTGACTGTTGACTGCTGACTGTTGACTGCTGACTGCTGACTGCTGACTCCTGACTGCTGATTGTTGACTGCTTTCGGGTCAACTGCCCACTGCCCACTGCCCACTGCCAACTGACAACAGTCAACAGTCAACAAATGTTACAGATTGTTGCAAAAATTCAGGAAAATCAGATTTAGATTGCGGGAATCCCCTAATCTGTATGTTGGTTAGTTGTATCGTTATGCTGGCAGCTCACGGTGTCAACTATTTCTGAAATTTGAGATAACGGAGATTTTAACGTGGCGCTTCCTTTATTAAGCTACGCCCCCAAGAGCCAAAACCAGCGCGTTGCTGGTTATGAAGTAGGGGGCGACGAGCAGCCGAGAATTTTCACAACTGAAAATGTGCTCTCGTCTGGAGACATCGAAAATTTGATTTGGGCTGGATATCGCCAGATTTACAGCGAACACCAAATCCTCAAGAGCAACCGCCAAACGTCTTTGGAGTCGCAACTCAAGTTCGGCCAAATTACGGTGCGGGACTTTATTCGCGGTTTGGCGACTTCGCCCCCTTTCTTGGAACGGAATTACCAAACTAACAGCAACTATCGGTTTGTGGAAATGTGCGTGCAGCGCATTTTGGGCCGGGATGTTTACAGCGAGCGCGAAAAGATTGCTTGGTCGATCGTGGTAGCCAATAAGGGGCCTCAAGGCTTTATTGACGAGTTGGTCAATAGCAATGAGTACCTGGATAAGTTCGGCTACGATACAGTACCTTACCAGCAGCGCCGAATTTTGCCTCAGCGAGTTGGAGGGGACACTCCTTTCAACTTGAAGACGCCCCGCTACGGTGAGTACCACCGTTCCCAGCTTGGCTTCCCGCAAATCATCTGGCAGACAAGTGTCCGCCGTTTTGTTCCTCAAGAGCAGCAGCCCAAGGCTGGCGATCCGGCGAACTATTTGGGTATGGCGCGCAATATGCCCCTGCCTGCTACTCCGCCGCAGCGCGTGGCTCTGGCTAATATCAATATCGACACGATGGTTCCCCGTCGCCGGTAATTGATGCTGTCTGATGCAATTATTTGTGTCGGACGATCGACTGAATCGATCGGCTTTTAGGCTGAGAGAGTTTTGAGTCTTGAGTTTTGAGGTTTGAGTTTTTTGATAAACTTGGAATCCAAAACTCGGGACTCATAATTTTTTGTCATTAGGAAGAAGGAAGAAGAAAGAAGGAAGAAGGAAGAAGGAAGAAGGAAGAAGGAAGAAGGAAGAAGGAAGAAGGAAGAAGGAAGAAGGAAGAAGG